>JBAXFO010000482.1:0-4449 GCA_037139885.1 Planctomycetota bacterium | reverse complement strand
GTTGAGGCTACGAAATCCCATAACGGGCGGCGATGCGAATGGCCTGCTGCGTGGCGCGTGTGTTCGGATACGCGGTGCGCATCTGCCCGAGACGTTGTTCGAGCCGGCGCAGCGAATCGGCGTTGTCGCGGCGGAACGTGCCCTGGCTTGGCTCCTCGGCTCCGGGTCGGCCGCTCAGAAATGCGTCGATCTTCGCGATCGCGGCCAACGGCGTTCGGGCCGCGATCTCCGTGGCGACGGCCTTCACCTCTTTCAACTTGGCGACTTGCTCCGTCGCCTTCGCGCCCACGGGCGAATCTTTGAACTGCACCGCCAAACGCTCCAGATGGAAAAAGGCTTCGACCGGTTCGCCCTGCGTTTTCGCCAGGGCGGCGTCGAGCGTCTTCTGGCCCGGTTCGATGAGCGAGGCTAACAGAACTTTCGCCGCCTTGGCCGCTTCCTCGTCCTTCGATTTGATGACCGTGGCCAACCGCGGCAACATCGACGAGGGAGCTTTCCCCTTGCGCATATCCGCCACGATCGCCTCGATCCCCTTGTGAGGCGTCTCGATGCCCGCCGCGGCGACGAGCCCCGCGCCAAACGCCATCCGCGCCGGCAACTCGGCGTCGAACGGCGAACCGCGGAAAACGCACGCTCCCTTGTGGTCGTAAACCACGCACAAGGGAAACTCCTTGTACTGCTTCGCCAGACTGAATTGCGTCCACTTCGAGTCGTGGATGGCGTAGGTAATGTCGCGATCGCTGACGGCGCTCTTGAACTCTTCCCCCTTGGTCGTCGTTTCATGAACGGCCACGGCCACGAAACCGAAGCCGCGCAGGCCCGCCTCCCACTGGCCGATTTTCGTGAGCGCCGTCAGACTGCCGTGATCGGCGGCGTTCCAAAAGAGGACAACCGTCGGCTTCCCTGTCGATTCCGGCCCGCTCACTTTGGCGCCGAGCCGCAACGATTCCAGCGGCGGCGTTTCCTGCAGCACGGCCAGGTTCATCTTGGGGGCCGATGCCGGCTTCGCCTTGCCCCAGACCGATTCCATCAATTTGTGCGTCTGCGGATCGTGCGTGAGCAACTCGGCGCGCGTTCGGGGAAAGTACGCAAGCTGATCGAAGTACGCACACGACAACTCCGCGAAAAACTCGTGGTCGTTCGTCGTCGCATACACGTCTTTGCCGTAAAGCTTGCGCGCCATCGCCTGCGAGAACGCCGCGAGCACGGCCGCATTTTCCGAACCCAAAAGTTGATCGTGAACCGCATGCGCGATTTCATGCAAAATGACGCAACGCCCCGAATCGCGCTCGGGCTGATGCTCTTCGGTCAAAGCCTTGAGGCGCAGAATCGTCACCGTTCGGGCCATGAGAGGATGCATGCCACGGCGCTCGGCCTGAGCCTCGTTGCCGCCAAAATAAACGCCCACGGCATTGCCCGCCCGGCCGTTTTCCATGGCTTCGAGCTTGTTCCATTCCACCCAGATCGGCAGACGCCTGAGGATATCGACCGTCCGCGGCGGAAAGAGCGAAACGATCGTCTTCAGCTCCCCTTCGACCACTTTCATGGGAGACTTGGCGTAAGCCGCATCGTCTTTGTGCGACCACGCCTCTTTCCCGAAGGCGACCGTAAAGCCCTCGATCTTCGCGACGAAGTAGCCGGGAATGACATCCATGCGCACGGCCGGCGTCTTGGCGGCGCCCTGCCCGAAAGCGGGGATCGCCGTGAGCGCAAGAACACAAATCGCAACGCTTCGAATCAACATGGCAGCCTCAGTCCTTCGCCCGTTGTGGTCGCTCTGAAGTTAGCAGGCGACGGAACCCGGTTCAAGAAAAAACGCGTAGACGCGAAATGGCGGCCTGGGGATGCTGACAAAATTCCGGCGGACCACAGCGCCGCAAAGCCTTGCCCCTCGAATCCCTGATTCATGTCATATTCTTCGCCGCGACCCGACAACCCAACGGAGACCTCCTCATGCCCGCGAAAATCGACTGGCTCTACTTCCGCAAATCCTGCACGACTTGCAAGAACGCTCAAGGCTTCCTCGACAAAAACGACATCCCCGTGAAGGAAATCACCGACGCCAACAAAAACCGCAAAGGCCGCGCCGAAGCCCTGGCCCTGGCCCAAACCGTGACCAAGATCATCGTCGTCAAAGGCAAGAAACAGGTCGCCTTCGACCTCAAAAAAGCCCCGCCCGACGACGACACCCTCGTCGCCCACCTCCTCGGCCCCACCGGCAACCTCCGCGCCCCAACCGCACGCGTCGGCAAAACCCTCTACGTCGGCTTCAACCCAGAACTCTACGAAGGGCTACGAGACTCCGTTCAATGACCTTCCGCCGCGGGATCGCTTCTCAGGCGCGGCACAGGGGAGTGTTGCCTTGCAAGATGTTGGGGTGTGGTCGAAAGCACCCGCATTCTGACTGGAAGCCGCGTTTTTTTTCCAAATCAACTGCAACATCGGTTCCCGCTGGAGGTTACGCTTAACTTCATGGCGTTCGCATATGTCTCTTGAGGACGAATAAATAATGGTTACCGATAGTTATTCAACGAAGATTCTCTCAACGGTATCGAACTCGCCGACATCAAAAAAGTCGGTCGAAATTGACCAAGAAAAATCGCGTAACGCCGCGACTTTCATGATCGCCTTGCAATGTAATCGACTAGCCACTTCCGGAGTCGTCCCGGAGAAGGCGGACGGAACTACGTATCACTGGGACGGCGGTATCATCAATTTCCGAAATGCCGTTCGCAAAACGATCACACCGCTGTTTTGGACGAATATTCGCTTGAATTCGGCGAACGATTTTCACACGTTGGCGGCGAACCGCCCAGCCGTGTACCTCATGTCGTGTTGGAAGCCAGGCGAAGAGAGCATGCATGTTTGGGCAATTCCCGAATCTTTGATGTTTGATGCTCTTCCGGGACACCCCGATGGTCAGGATACGACCAAGAAGACGATTCAGATAAAACCTAGCGTTCAACGATTTCACAAATGCGACACATCCCCCGACCTTCGGCCGTACTATTCGTTTTTGAAACTAACACTATCCGAAATGGAAAATCTGACTAAGGCGAACGACGCCGACGAATTGGCGAGGCATCGGCGACGTGGCGCGGGGGAAGGACCGGACGTGCCTGCCGAACAGGTTGAACGACAAAATCTTCGAATCGTCGAGGACACGCCGGAAACGCCGGTTGCAGATACCGCAGTTGCCGGCGCAAGATATTGGGCCATTGGTCTCGGCGAAGGTGGCAAACTGTGGAACGAATGCCAGGAAAAGAGCATCATCGCGATCGGCTGGGATGAACTCGGAAATCTTCGCAACTACCCGAGCCACGAAGCAATTGCCGAGCGATTGCGCATTGGGCGTGGCGAAGGCGCGCCGGCTCCCGTCAACGCTTCCCTTGCATGTTTTGAGTTTGCAAAAACCATGGCCCCCGGCGACTATGTCGTCGCCAAGATTGGCCGTGACAAACTCCTTGGCATCGGATCGGTTCAGTCCGATTATATCTTCGACCCGGCACGAACCGAGTACCAACACGTTCGCCAAGTTCGTTGGCTCCGCGCAGCCAATCTCTCTCTACCGGAAAATGCTTGGGTGCCAACCAAGACCTTGACAAACGTGACCAACTATTCGACCTTCGTCACCTTCGTCCGCGAAAATCTGCTTCCCCTCGAAATCCCCGACAAGACAACGGCAAACGAAAAGCTTGATTCCTTCACAATCGCCGACGCGATGGCCGGTCTCTTCGTGCCTCAGGACCAAGTTGTGGCCATACTCGACGCGCTCCGTAGGAAAAAGAACGTCATCCTTCAGGGTCCACCTGGCGTTGGCAAGACTTTCGTTGCCGAACTTCTCGCTTTCGCTCTCATGGGAAAGAAGGACAAAAACCGCGTAACTACGGTCCAGTTCCATCAATCCTACTCGTACGAGGATTTCATTCAGGGGTATCGTCCCAGCAATGGCGCGTTCCGCCGCCGAGACGGCATCTTCTACGAATTCTGCAATCACGCCCGCCTCGATCGGTCACGCGATTTCGTCTTCATCATCGACGAAATTAACCGGGGCAATCTCAGCAAGATTTTCGGCGAATTAATGATGCTTATCGAGCACGACAAGCGTGGACCCAAGCACACGATATCCCTGACTTATTCTGAGAATCCGGAGGAAAAGTTTTCGGTGCCCGAAAACGTCCACATTCTCGGCCTCATGAACACCGCAGATCGCTCGCTCGCAATGGTGGATTACGCCCTCCGTCGCCGCTTCGTCTTCTTCGACCTGGAACCGCAATTCCGATGTGAAGCCTTCCGCGCTTCTCTGAAAGACCGAGGGGTTCCCTTGGCCATTATTGACCGAATCGTTGACAGAATGACTGCCTTGAATGCTGCCATAAGTAAAGACGACAAAAACCCAGGGCCTACGCATCAAATGTTACCTAGATTCGAATTCCCCTGGAGCACCTC
>JBAXFO010000481.1:0-4452 GCA_037139885.1 Planctomycetota bacterium | reverse complement strand
GCTGGTGCAGATAGGGAACGTGATCCGCGTTCGGAAACACATTGTCGTTCGCAAACCAGGTCGGCCAAAACGTTCGAGTCCACCAGCCATGACGGCGAAGACCGTCCGCCGGGTGCTTGCGCGAGACATAGAAATCGACCACGCCCAGGAGGCCTCCGGGCTTCAAAAGCCGTTTCGCGTTTTCCAACGCAAGATACCAGTCGGGAATCATCGTGAGCGAATAGCTGAACGTCACGACATCGGCGCGTTCGGGAAGCGCGAACGTCGTCGCATCGGCGTGATGCACTGCGACGTTCTCCCATTTCTTGGACACGACGCGGTCGCGGGCGACATCGAGGAGCGACGCCGACAGATCGACGATGTGGACCTGTTTCAGGCGCGCCCGGCGTTCGCCGAGGCGTTCGATATTGGAGCCCGTGCCGCCGCCGAGTTCGACCCAAACGCCGCCGTCGGGAGTCGGCAAGCGATCGTACAGCTGTTGGCGACCGTGAAGAAGTCGTTCACGAAAGCGGTCGTAGTCGGCCGCCTGGGAACCGTAGAACGATTCGAGTCGTTGTTCGTGGGTTCCGCCGCGGATGGGGACCAGAGTCAGGCGGAACAGCGTTTTCATATCGCGGACGAGGGACATTGTCGGGCCTCACGCGGCGTTGATATCGGCGATATGGAAGCTTCCGTACGTATGGACGCGATCCTGTGCGTGCAGCGCGTCGGCGAGGTCCCGGCGATAGGTGAGCAGTTCGCCCACACGCCGGGGCTTGCGATTGACGGAGACTTCGAGCGGATCGATGAAATCGACCGTCAGGCCGCCGGAACGCCAAAGGATGCGGGCCTCGGGCGCGGCGCGTTCGAGCAAAGCCTCCCACTGACGTTGCAAAACGGGCCGGTGGAATGTGCTCAGCCAGTCCATGTGGTCGAGCAAGACATAGCGGTTGATGCGGCCGCCGTATTTTTCGAGAAAGTGGAGCATCGATCCGTTGACGGTGCGGATCGAGTCGACCTGTCCCGCTTTCAGGCGTTCGAAGTTGTCGCGTTTCAAATACTCAGGACAGCACGATGCGGAATATTCCCCCGTCAGGTAAACGCGCCAAAAATAATTGTCGGCGAGCGGAATCTTCGTGAAGACGGCCTCGATGCGGTCTTCGATGAATTTGCTGACGCCGCCGGGATAGCTGCGATCGATTTGATGCCGTTGCGGCCGCGGGACGCCCAGCAGCGAAAGCGTCAGATCGCGTCCCATGGCCCAGCGGAGGAAGCCTTTCCAGAAGCGATCGTGCAGGGGGGCGTAAAGGGCGCGTTGTTCGTCGAGACTGCGGGCGTTGAGCAAGTTCTCGATCGCGGGTCGAACTTTCGCGACGCGATCGATGTACTTGTTGATTCCCCAGGCCAGCGTTCCGGAGGTGCCGTGAAAGTAAAAGGAGGGCCGAGGCTCCGCGCCGCTGAAGAAAGCGATCTTGCGATCCCAGTATTGCCGGCTGCGGGGCGGCAGCTGACGGCGCAGAGCATCGTGATAGATGGCTTCGGCGTCAGGATGCCGCCCGCGGCCGAAGAGGGCGAAGAACGTGTCGAAATCGAGTTTGTGAATGCCGGCGATTTTGAGTTCGAGAAGGGCGTTCTGCCGAGGGTTGACATCGACGCAGACGATGCGCCGCGGTCCCAACAAGGCATAGTCCAGGGCGTTGCATCCGGCCGACGTGATCATGGCGATCGTGTCGGTCGGCTTCACGTTCAAGGCCTGACGATCCAGGCGGGGATCTTCCCAGCACGTGTTGTAAACCAAATTGCTCTGGTGAACCCAGCGAAAGCAGAGGCTGGAGATACGATCGGCGAGGGTCATCGGTTTCATCCTTGGGAAATTTGCCGGCTTCGAACGCCCTGGATTCAATCGCTCATGTGGTGCAGCGTGAGTTCGGCGTTGTCGGCCGTGATGTAGGCGCAAGGACTTTCGGTCCATGAACCGGTGTTGAGATAATGGACGTCATGGATGCGGACGTCTTCCGCGAAATGCGTGTGGCCCGTGATGACGCCCGCCAGCCGTTCCCGTTGCGCGAAGGCGACGGCCTGGTCGCGGACGAGCTCGAGAATGCCGCCCCACTTTTTCGATTTCCGCTTCAGCCATTTCGCGAGCTTCTTGTTGAACTTCGTCGTGAACTGGTAAGCCAAAAACGCGACCTCGGTCACCACCGGATAGTTCATGGTCGGATCGAAGCGGTCGCCATGCAGGATGAGGTATTCGTGGCCGTTCACCGGCAGGCGAAAATCTTCGCGCATGGGGGTCGCGAGCAGGGCGGGTAAGACGGAGCTCGTATCCAACGCCTTGTCGGGCTTGCCGGGGAAATGGTCGAATTCGTGGTCGTGATTGCCGCGGAGAAGGATGAGTTCCTTATCGCGGCCGATCTTGCGAAAGCGGTCGAGAAGCTCCCAATGGGGCTTGATGAGCTTGCGCAAGTTGACGTTATGGATCGTGTCGCCATTGAGAACAAGGCGGTCGAAAACTTCCTTGTCCAGCAACTCATTCACGAGGCGATGGTTGCAATGGCGACTGCCGAGATGGATGTCGGACAGAATGAGCGTTCTCATGGACTCGGATTTCAACACACCGTTGCGAAGGTGCGGTGAAAACTCTGAGAGAAACGCGAGGGAAACACGGGACGATGGGACGTTTGTTCGCGGCTCTCCGCAGGAGAGCGCTGCCGTGACGCACGAGCGGAACCTTGAATGCGTCGCACCCGCGGTGCGACATGTTGTGCATGCGTTACGCCAACGCTCTCCTGCGGAGAGCCGCGAACGGGTTCAGCTCGGTTCATAACCCAGATTCGATTGCAGCCAGCGTTCGGCGTCGTGAACGGGTTGGCCCTTGCGGCGTGCGTACGACTCCACTTGATCGCGCGTGAGCATGTCGACGGCGAAGTATTGGGCGTCGGGATGATGGAAGTAAAGGCCGCTGACGCTGGCGCCGGGCCACATGGCGTAGGTCTCGGTGAGCTTGATGCCGGTCGCATTTTCGATGTCGAGCAACGACCAGAGCGTCGCCTTTTCCGAGTGGTCGGGGCACGACGGATAGCCGAACGCGGGCCGGATACCGCGATATTTTTCGTCGATCAAATCGCTCTTCGTGAACCCTTCGCTGAGGCCGAAACCCCAATCGCGGCGGGCCCGTTCGTGGAGCAGTTCCGCGAACGCCTCGGCGAGACGGTCGGCCAGGGCTTCCACCATGATCGCGTTATAGTCGTCGTGATCGGCTTTGAACTCCATGACGAGCTCATGGGACCCGAAGCCGGCGCTGACGGCGAAGGCTCCAAGATAATCCTTACGGCCCGACGCGATCGGCGCGATGTAATCCGCCAGGCTGCGAAAGGTCGTTTGCCCTTCGCGCTCCCATTGTTGCCGAAGCATGGGGAAACGGGCCTTCTCCGTTTCGCGGGTATCGTCGGTGAAGATGACGATGTCGTCGCCGTCGCTGCCAGCCGGGAGAAACCCGTAGACGGCGTTGGCGTGCAGTTGCTTCTTCTCGATCATCTGCTGCAGCAGCTTTTGAGCCCGATCGAAGAGGTCGCGTGCTTCCTTGCCGACCGTGGTGTCTTTGAAGATATCGGGATATTTCCCCTTGAGCTCCCAGGCCATGAAGAAGGGGGACCAATCGACATAAGGAACGATGCGGTCGAGCGGAAAATCGGTGAGCGTCTTGGCGCCGAGAAAGCTCGGCTTGTCGATCTCGGTCTTCGCCCAGTCGATCGTGAAGCGGCGTTTGAAGGCGTCTTCATACGGCGCGAGCTTGCGTTCGCGCCGTTTCGTGAACGCATCGCGTTCTTTTTCCTGGAAGGCGCGATTGTCGCGATCGAGTTCCGCGCGCGTTTCTTTGCGAATCAGGCGATCGACGACGCCGACGCAGCGCGATGCGTCCTTGACATGCATCACCGTGCCCTTGTAACAAGGGGCGATTTTGACGGCCGTGTGCTTCGAACTCGTCGTGGCGCCGCCGATGAGCAGCGGCACGACATAGCCCTGCCGATCCATTTCGCGGGCCACATGCACCATCTCGTCGAGCGAGGGGGTGATGAGGCCGGAAAGGCCGATGATGTCGACATTCTTCTCGCGGGCCATTTCCAGGATCTTTTCCGCGGGCTGCATGACGCCCATATCGATGATTTCGTAATCATTGCAACCGAGGACGACGCCGACGATGTTTTTGCCGATGTCGTGAACGTCGCCGCGGACGGTGGCCATGAGAATCGTGCCGCGGGTCTTATGCACCTTGCCCGATTTCTTGCGTTCCTCTTCCATGAACGGCAGCAGATAAGCCACCGCCTTTTTCATGACGCGGGCCGACTTCACGACTTGCGGCAGAAACATCTTGCCGCTGCCGAAGAGATCGCCGACGACGTTCATGCCGTCCATCAGCGGACCTTCGATGACTTGCAACGGCCGTTCGTAAAGGTGGCGGGCTTCTTCGAC
>JBAXFO010000480.1:0-4455 GCA_037139885.1 Planctomycetota bacterium | reverse complement strand
AGCCAGCCTTGCCCCGAGCCGATGAGATCCATCAGCGGCTTGGCCCAGTAAAAGATCGAAATGAAAACGAGCAGCATCACGCCCAAGAAAATCAGTGTGCCGAAAATCGGGTGCGTCAGCGTGCGGTCGAGCTGATCGGTCCAGGTGGTTTTGCGCACCGCCGGCCGTTTGATGCAGCCTTCGGTCGTGCGGCGAATCCAGGCGTAGCGGGTCCGTGCTTCGATGCCGGGGACGCCGCAACCCGCCTGGGCGAGCCGTTGCCGGGCCGCAGAAAGATGTTCGCTGAAACCCGATCCCTTCGCTTCGAGAACGGAGCGTTCCGTCTGGCCGCCGACATCGAGCAAGAGCCGACGAGCGAGCGCGGGGGGAAAGCTTCCCTCGATGCGCTGGGCGACCTGAACGACCTCGCTCTCGAACGCTTCGGGAAAAGTCGGGCCCGCGCCGGGAACGGCACGCTCCAGTTCGCGCAGGATCGTCGCTTTGAGTTGCTCGATCCCCTTGCCCTTGTTGGCCTGCAACGGCACGACCGCGATGCCCATCCGCTCTTGCAAGCGGGCGACATCGATCGTGATGCCAAGCCCTTCCGCGACATCGACCATGTTCAGGGCGATGACGACCGGTACGCCCAGATCGAGCACTTGCGTCGTCAAAAAAAGATGCCGCTCGAGATTCGACGCATCGACGATCGACACAACGAGGTCCGGCTTTTTCTCGGTCATCTGGCGGCCAAGGATGACGTCGACCGCCACCATCTCATCCGGGCTGCGCGCCGAGAGGCTATAGGTTCCCGGCAGATCGATGACGTCGAATTCCTGTCCCGCATGTCGGCAACGACCCTTTTTGGTTTCGACCGTGACGCCGGCATAATTCCCGACGCGCTGATTCATGCCCGCGAGGACATTGAACAGCGTCGTCTTGCCGGTGTTCGGATTGCCAACGAGAGCGACAGTGAAGGAGGGAGCGCCGATCATAGAGGAGGGTCTTATTGAGATCGAGTTTCAATACCGTTGAAAAGTATCATAGCGGCTGCCTCGCGAGAAAACATCCACGAATCCTGCCGGACGCGATTTTGGGTGCAACAGGGTTTCCCGAGCTGCCGACATCCAGATCTTGCGCTTTGGCCGCTTGCCCTACGCTGCGTCGCGTGCATATCATGACTGCCTTAGAAACAAAGATCGACATCCATGGTTGACGCAGCCGCTCTCTCCATACGGGCTCTGCGCGAAGGGGGCGGCGGTGGCTCAAGTCGATTGTCAGTTGGTTCACAGAGCGGGCCGATTGAGCGTATTGTGGTCGTCCGGTACCGCCGCGTTTGAGCCGATCCATTTCGAAGGCGACGCTCTCGCGGGCTTCGAGCAGGCGGCCCGCAAGGCCCGTCAAACCCTTGCGGCTGCGGGACTCGGCGACGCGGCGGCGGACGCCGCACTCCCGGCGCTGGGCCGCGATCTTTTCGAACGATTCTTCGCGGCCGGAGTTGGCGCCGAAGTCGCCAACTGGTTGCGTTCGCTGGACGCGATCGAGTCCTTCGAGATCGGCTCCGATCTTCCGGGGCAGATTCCCTTCGCGATTTTCGAAGATCCGCAAAGCCCCGGCGCGTGGGGCCGGCGCTATCCGCTGGCTGTCGGCCGACGGCTCAATCCGCTGCGCAATTTCGGCGAGATCGCCCTGCCGAGCGTGTTGACGGTCGTCGATCCGGACCTACGCAGTCAACTTCCCGAAGCGTCCGCCCAGGCCCTTGATGCGTTCGTCGCCGCGGAGCGCACGAGCGTCGCCACGTCGCGGTTGCAGCTGATGGAGGCGCTGGAAGAGTCTGTCGCCGATGTGATTTGGATCTTGGCCCGGCTCGAAGGGGGCGCGTGGATCATTGCCGGCGAACGATTGGCGCCGCTCGAACTCGCGGCGGCGATTCGCAAGGCGACGGCGGGCAACACGCTGCCGGTCATCGTCAACACGGCGATCGGCGGCCTGGAATCGACAGCATCCTGGGAATGTTTCTTGAGCAGCGCGACAGCCGCCTTGCCGGGAATCATCGGTCTGGAGACTCCCGCGCCGGCGAAGGCCGCGTGTGACATCGGGCTGTCCTTCTTGAAGCTTTTCCTCGACGAACGGCAACCCGCGGCCAAGGCTCTGCAGCAAGTCCGTCTCGCCTCAGGGCCGTTGGGGTTGGCGTTCAGTGCGTTCACTCCGCCGCTGGTTCGCATCATTGCCGAGGGCGACGATGAGGGGGGGCCGCCGGCTCGGCCTTTGCCGGAAGAGCCGTATCGTCCGTTTCGTCCGCTCGAACGCGAAGAGCGGGCCCTGCTCTTTGGCCGCGATGACGACATTCAGCGTTGCGCCGTCCTCCTCGATCAGCCGAACGCTTCGGGCCTGTTGATTCATGGCGGCGGCGGCGTCGGCAAGGCGTCGTTTGTGCGTGCCGGTTTGCTGCCCTTCCTTGAAGAAGAGAACCGCGGCTTCTTCGTGCTTCGCGACCGCTCCGATGAAGTCGCGCCCGAAGACGAACTCGAGCAACCCACGCTGGCTTTGCGGGCCGGTCCCGATGTCGTCGGGTCGTTGACGCTGGGGCTGACGGCGTTTGCCGCGCGCCCGTTCGTTTTCGTCACGCCGACGGGTCGCACCGTCACGGTCGATTTGCCGCAGATTCTGCGCCAGTTCCTCTCCGGAGCTGGCGATGTCGAGGCGGCGATCCAGCCGTCGCCAGAATCCACCGCGCCGCCGCCCCTCGCCGTCCAGCCCAGCAATGTCTGGGATCACGTCGAACAAACGCCGGCGTCGTTCGCCGAACTCATCGAACGCCTGACGGCGGATCTGCCGTTTGAGTTGGTGATTCCTCTGGAACAACTCGACGACGCGGTGGCGCTGCCCTCGGCGAAAGACCACGCGGAACTCGCGGCTGCGGTGTTTCAGGGGCTGGCGCGTTCATCGGGCCGCTTCGCCTTGGTCGCGACGCTGCGAACGGAGTTCCTGGGACAGATTCACACGCTCCTGGGACAAGACAACGCACGCTACGGTTGGAAAGAATATTTCCTGAGCCCGCCCACCGAAACGGCCCTCAAAGACGCCCTCCTCGCCCCCTCCGCGATCGATCAATCTCCTTACTCCAGCGAGACCGCCGCGGCGAAATACGCGTTCGGCTTCGAGCCGAGCGCGGCCGCACAGATTCTCCGGCATGTGCTCGCCCAGGAGAATCTGGCTCATGCGGCGCCCATGCAGCTGGTGCATGCCATCGGCAGCAAATTGTACGACGCGGCCAAGCGCCGAGGCGGCCAGTCCGCGCGTGCGGGCGATATCAAAAGCGCCTTGAGCGGCGATGTGAACGCGGAACTCGTGGAGGGAATCGTCAAACGGCTGCCGATTCCTTCGAGTACGTTGAAGGCGTTTCGTCGGCTTCTGCCCCAGTTGAGCCGCAACTCGGGAGGCGTGGTTACGCGCAATCTCCTCGACGTCGAAACGCTCGAGGCCAACTGGCGCAGCGCGGTGCCGCTCGAACGCGTGCTCGAGTTGGGCGCCGAAACCGGTCCGCTCGTCGAGACGCAAACGTTCCTCGTCGGCGGCAAGGAGGCGACGTATGTCGCGCCGCCGTCCAACGCCCTGGCGTCGCTCGCCGATCAAAACGTTTTGTCGCCGGCCGCTCGTAAGCAAGTTCGCTCGAAAATCGTCGACTTCCTCTTTATCGCCATTCCCCTCGCCTTGCTCGGCATGTCGCTCACCTTCTTCGTGACGCGGCGCCTGGCGGCGAGCGGTAAGGGCGCCCAAACCGGCGACAAGGCCGAAACCGACCTGCGCAACGCCGAGATCAAAGGGCGTTATGCCGGCGGTCTGGCGAATCGCTTCGCCCTCTATTCCGGCCTGCTGGCCCAGGCAGAATCGTGTCTGCAACAGGGCAACACGCTCCGCGCCCGGCAATTGCTCGTCGCCCAACAAGCTCCGGCCAACGCCAACGACATTCGCGGCTTCGAATGGTTCCAGATGTGGAAGTCGATCAACCTGCAAGACGCCACGCTCGTCGGCCACGAAGCGCAAGCACGCGTCCTCGCGATGTCCGCTGACGGCAAGGCGCTCGTTTCCGGCGACGAAGCAGGCCAGGTCTACCTCTGGAGCCTTGACGATCTCAAAGAACCTCTCGTCGCCCGCCTCAAAGGTTTGACCGGCCCCGTTCAAGCGCTCGCCATCGCCGCCGACGGCTCGACGATCGCCGCCTCTGATGGCGGTTCGAAGATTGCGATCTGGGACGCCGTCAAGCTCGGCAAAACGGTCGTCAACGCCGAGCCCAAAACGACGCTGACGACCGAGAGCAAAAAGATTCTGAGCCTGGCTTTCGTCGGCGACGGCAAGATCGCGCTTGGCGATGAAGACAAGAACGTCGTCCTCTACGGCATCGCCGACGGCAAAGCGGAATGGACCGCAACCGGGCACACCGCGCCGGTGACGGCGGTCGTGACCCTGGGAAAATCG
>JBAXFO010000479.1:0-4463 GCA_037139885.1 Planctomycetota bacterium | reverse complement strand
CCACGTCTCGCGCGGGCGAATCTGCTCGAGCACGCTCTCGCGGCGATCGATCGTTTTCTCCAGGCTCACGAGCATTTCCAGATCTTTCCTCGGCCCGAGTTGATTTTGCAAGACGGTCATCTTCCAATCGCGCTTGGCGTTCTCGAGCGACCGCTTCCAGGGAAACTCCGACGAGAACAAGAACCGCTCGAACGTCAACCCGCCCGGCGCGTCCACGAGATCGGCCAACAAGAGATCGCCGGGGTGCAGCAAAATATTCTTTTCGACCCGGCCGGCGGCGTCGGCGCGCAGCTTGTGTCCCCCCGGCGCCATGCCTTTGCCGAGCCAGCGATAATTCTGCCCGGCCGGGCTGATGTCGAGCCCCTTGTCGCCCGCGCCCGCTCCGTCGACGGTGATGTTGCTCCCCTGCTGATCGACGAAATAATTGAGCCGTTGCTTGAGCAGGCCTTCGAGCGATTCGATGAGCTTGCCGGTCTCCGCGAGAGCATAAACTTTGCCCGCGGGGGAGAGCGACTCGATGGTCTTGAGCTCGCGCACGGCCTTGGTTTCGTCGGCGTTCGACGGCGGAAAGACGACGAAGTTCAGCAGCACATCCCCCTTGTCGAATTCATCGCGCAGGAACTGCGTCATGTTCTTCGAACGGTTCTTGAGGACGATGTCTTTCTCGAAACGATTGTCGTGGCCATCGGTGATGGCGACGATCGCCTTGACGCCGATCACGTTCGCCAGATCCCCCTTGGCTTTCATGAGCGTGCGGGCGATGGGCGATTCGTTCCACGGCTCGACGGAAGGATACGACAGCCGCATCAGCAGATTGTCCATCTGCTTGAGATCCGCCGGGTCGATGGCCGTCGGCGGAATGACCTGGAGGATGGTCTCTTCGGCGTTCTCCGTAGTCTTCTCGGCTCCGAGAGATTGGCCGAACGTCCAGACGCTGACGCGGGTGTCTTTGGGCAGTTTCTCCAGCACGGCTTTGAACGCGGTGAAGGCTTGATGATAGCGACTCTTCTCGGGAAACGCTTCGTCGAGGGGCCGCATGCTGCCGGAGGCGTCGAGAATGAACGCGACGCCTCCTTGAGCGGAGCCGACGCGGGTGTGCGTATCGCGTTTGGTGCGGACGGCCACGCTCGCCTTGTTGGGCATGGGAAGCTGCCGAACGATGATGTCGGCCGTCGGCTGAATCTCGACGCGAGTCTCCTGGCGAATTTGTTGACCGCGAAAGAGCCCCTTGAACACGAGGCTGGTCCGCTGAATCGGGCTAAGAGCGTTCGACTCCTCCGCCTGAGCGATGAGGGGGCTGGCGAAGCGGCAGACGAACGGCGCCGAATCGTCCAACCCCGAACGCTCGGGATCGACGGGGACAACGATGCGTTGCCGTTCGCGCGGCTCCAGCGGCACGATGTTTTGAAACGTCTCGACCCAGACGACGGGCATGCCGCCGGGAGTGACATCGCCGGGGCGCGACGGTTGCAGCCGATAATCGCGCTGCAACGCCATCTCGCTGGTGAGCACGGCAAAGCGGTCGTTGCTCGCCACGAGCCGGCCGCCCGCATCGGTCGTTTTCCCGCTCACATCGACGAGGGCCAGCTCGCCCGGTTCTTGCAGCTTCTGGTTCCACGCCCCGACGGCTTGCTTCCACGCCGGCGGCGAACCCAAAGCCGTGGCCAGCTTTTGGGTATCGATCTGATAACTCCGGCACACCGTGCGGAAGTAAGGCTCGGCCGCGGGATTGTCGTCGAACCAGTGATCCTGCCAGGTGCGCAGGGTCTGCCGGGCGAGCAGATCGGCGGTGAGCCAGTAGCGATACATGGTGGCGGGGCCGAGCTTCGCGGGAGTGAACGGCGTCTGGGCGTCGGTCAGGCGGATGATGCGGTCGCCTTCTTGCAAGGCGTTTCGGGCCTCGGTGAGCGACGCCTTGGGATCGATCGTGGTGAGCCGGCGCATCTCTTCGGCGCTCTGGGCGACGCGATTGCCGATCTGTTCGCCGGCGATGGCGGCCGAGCCCCACCAGGTCGTTTCCGCGCCGAAGATTTCGAGGCGATGGCTGACCTGGGCGAACGACTCGGCGCCCGGGCGCGTCCAGCGATCGAACCACATCGGGCCGAAGCGGGCGAGCGTGAAATCGCCGAAGCGTTTGCCCCAGAGCCGGGCGGTTTGCGAAGCCGACACGGTCAATTGCGGAGGCGTCAAGAGTTCGCCTTCGACGAGGAGCATGCGCGAAAGCTTCGCCTGCCGGGCGACGATGTCGAGTCGATCGAAGAACGGCACGGCCAGGGCGGCTTCCGTGTCGCGCAGAATTTGCCGAACATCGCCGAGATCGACGGACCGCGACGCGCGAATCTGCTGCACGTGTTTCGCATGGCGGGCTTCGACATCGTCCCAGGTCTTCGCGAGCCGTTTGGCGGAGGCCGCCAGTTCGCCCGGCGCGGCGGGCGGGTACTGCGCAAGGCGGTCGTCGAGCGCGTGACATTCGGCGGCGGCGTCGTTCAGAGTCTTGTCGAGATCGGGATCGGGCGTCGCCTTCTTCAACGCCCACATCTGATAAAAGGACAGGCGCGACTGCACGCGATCGCGCATGGCGAACGCCTTCCGCACGAGACTGGCGTCGGCTTGCAGGTCGCGATAACCGGCTTCGGCGCGGCGGAGAAGCGAGGCCGCCTGCTTCCAGTTTTCGGCCGTGCCCCCGAGCAAAAGATCCTGGCCGAGTTCACGAGCACGGTCGAATTCGAGCCAGGCCGGGCCGATCCACGGATCGAGCCGTTCGCTGTACGAATAGTCCCGGGGATCGGCCGCGAGCGCGGTTCGCTCGGCCAACTGCCGCACCTGCAACGCCAGCGGGAACGTCGTGCGGAACTCGGCGGCGGGCGGATTCGCAGGGCCGTCGCGACTGTACATCAGGGCGAAATGGGGCTCGGGCGGATAGGGAACGTTCCCCTCGCGGATGAGCCGCAGGCGTTGGCCGGCCTTTGCGATCTCGCTGGGTTGCTGCGCGAGGCGTTCGAGAATGAGCCGGGTCAACTCGCGGCGTGGCGGGCCCAAAGCGGGGTCCTTCGAGCCGGCTTGCACCCATTCGCTCCAGATCTTCTCGGCTTCCTCGTCCTTGGGGGCTTCCCAAAAGGTATCGAACGATTTGCCCAGGGCCTCGCTCACGGGAGCGTCGTCGCTTCGCGACAGCGACCAGGTCTGCCGAAGGGCCGGCGCGGGCAGCTCGGCTCCCGCGCGGATTTCCTTGTCCCAGGAATCGAGATCGGCTTGCATGCGTTGGGCGCCGGCCGTGTCGCCCTGGCGGAGTAGTTGTTCGACGCGCAAGACGCCGGTTTGATAACGCTGCCAGCGGAACGGAGCGAAAACCGCGGGCGTCGGCGTCAACGCTTGCAGGCTGGCCCATTTCTCCCAACTCGCTTGCAGCGCGGCCTGGGAATCGGGCCGTTCCTCGACGGGGGGCGCTTGATAATTGCGTTCCGCGAGCGATACGAGAAGGTGCTGAGCACGATGTTCGCCCTCGGCTCCGCTCGGCAGCAGCATCGGCGTCTGCTCGGCGAAGCGGTTAATGCGCGCCCAGCGGTTGACGTTGTCGCGTGTGAATTTCCACAGCTCCAACGCGCTCAGACGGCGATCGCCATCTTCGTCGGCCAGGCCGCGTAGGCCTTCGGCGAGGAAGTGACCGAAGGCCGTCGTGCCCCATTCGGGCGCGGCCCAGGAAAGTTCATCGGGGCTGGTGGAACAGATGACGATGAGATTCGGAATCGACTTGATGCGGGCGTCGAGCTCGATGAGGCCGCGGGCGAAATCGTTGTTGAGCATGCCGAGCGCGGCCTGGCTGGGCATGAAGACGGCGTCGAGGATCAGCAGCTTACGCTGCCCCGTGGGGAGCTTCGCGAGTTGATCGAGAATCGCTTCCAGGCGGATGCGTTGCCGGGGCGTGTCGCGCAGGTCGGCGTCGTTGGGAAGGAGATACGGACCGCGGGCGTCGTTGCCGCCGTGGGCCGAGATGGCGAGAACGAGCATCGGCTCTTTGAGGCGTTCGAGCGTCGGTTCCCAGGCGACATCGGAGCGAAGTTCGAGAATGCCGTCGGGAGCGAGCTTGAGAAGCGGGGCCTTGCCGCCGAGCGTCGCCAATTGTTTGACGCCGCCGAGCCCGGCCACGTTATCGGGGACGAGCAGATTCGTCTCATAACCCGCGCCGAAGATGACCAGCCGGCCCGGTTGCGGCGGACGAACCCAGGTGGAGAGCCACACGAAGCCCGCACAGACGGCGAGGAAGCCGGCCCAGGCGAAGCCGACGCGCCAACGCCCGCGGCGCGATGCCGCGGATGCGGATCGGCCTTTGCGCCAATCGGCCAGTTTCGCTTCGGGTTGGCCGGGGCCGCTCAGCCGCCAGCCGTCCTCATTCGCCATGAAACATCGTCCTCGGGCGTGATCGCGGGGTGAAACCGCTGACGCCGCACGTCTAACATCGCGCG
>JBAXFO010000478.1:0-4474 GCA_037139885.1 Planctomycetota bacterium | reverse complement strand
ATTTTTTGGAGGTCAGCGCCATGAAACGTGTTCTCGTCATCGCCTTGGCGGCCCTGTGCGGCTTCGGGATGGTTCGCCCTGCGTTCACCCAGGACAAGCTCACGGGCGAGATCAAAATCGACGGCTCGAGCACCGTCTACCTCATCACCGAGTCGATGGCGACCGATTTCAAAAAGCTCCATCCGGCCGTCAATATTTCGGTCGGCATCTCGGGAACCGGCGGCGGGTTCAAGAAATTCGCGGCCGGCGAAACCGACATCTCCGACGCGTCCCGCAAGATCAAGCCGGGCGAAGTGGAGAATTGCGCCAAAAACAAGATCACCTTCGCCGAGATCCAGGTCGCGTGGGACGGGCTCGCCGTCGTCATCCACAAAGACAACAACTGGGCGAATAAGATGACCGTCGAACAATTGAAGAAAATCTGGGAGCCCAATTCGACCGTCAAGAAGTGGAGCGATGTCGACCCCGCCTGGCCCGCCGAACCGATCCTTCTCTACGGCGCCGGGCCCGATAGCGGCACGTTCGACTATTTCACCGAAGCGATCAACGGCAAAGAGAAGGCGACGCGCACGGACTACACCGCCTCGGAAGACGACAACACCCTCGTGCAAGGCGTCGCCCGCAACAAATACGCGATGGGCTATTTCGGCCTGGCGTATTATGAAGGCCACAAGGATAAGCTCAATGTCGTCTCCATCGCTGCGAAGAATGGCGATGATTTCGTGACGCCGACCGTCGAGACCGTGCTGTCGAATTCGTACAAGCCGCTGAGCCGTCCGCTCTATATTTACATCAAGACGAGTTCGCTGGCTCGACCCGAAGTGCGGCAGTTCGCCGAGTTTTATATGCGCCGCACCGATCTCGTCGCCGCGTCGAAGTACGTGCCGCTGAGCGCCCTGCAACTGCGGACGCAAAACGCGGCTCTGAAGAAGGCGATCGCCCAGTAAGACGGCGCCGTCAAAAGGGGGGGGTGGGCCGAGCTTCGCTTCGCTCCCCCTCCAGAACCAGCCCCACCCGAATACCTTGCGACAGGAGCCTTTGTGGCGACCACGTCGGAAGAACGCCCTTTTGTCGTACGCATCAATCGCAAGGCGCAAAAGTTCTATGAAGGCCTCATCGAATTCGCATTGC
This sequence comes from Planctomycetota bacterium, assembly GCA_037139885.1. Taxonomy (GTDB): domain Bacteria; phylum Planctomycetota; class Planctomycetia; order Gemmatales; family Gemmataceae; genus JAIEPT01. The sequence continues at coordinate 3,343 of JBAXFO010000478.1, read as the reverse complement.
TGTGTTGCGGACTTCTGTCCATCGTCGTGACGCTGTCGATCGTCGGCGTCATTCTTTACGGCTCGCTCGAGTTTTTCCTTTACCAAAACAGCCAGCCCATGAGCGCGGGCGAAGTCTGGAACCGCATCGTCTATTTCTTCACGGGCACGGAGTGGACCGCCGGCTTCCAGGACAGCAAATACGGCATCCTTCCCCTCTTGCTCGGCACCATGACGGTGGCATTGATCGCCTCGTTGCTGGCGGTCCCCATCGGGTTGACCACGGCTGTCTATCTTTCCGAATACGCCGCACCGCGGGTGCGGGCGTACGCCAAACCGACGCTCGAGCTTCTGGCCGGCATCCCCACGGTCGTCTACGGCTTTTTCGCGATCCCGGTGATTACGCCGCTGCTGCTCCCGGTGTTCGAGTTCGTCGGCATTCCGCTGGGCAATCCGAACAATCAAATCGCCGGCGGCATCGTCGTCGGCATCATGATCATTCCGATGGTGGCGTCCTTGAGCGAAGACGCCTTGCGAGCGGTGCCCCGTTCGCTGCGCGACGGCGCCATCGCCCTGGGCGCGACGAAGTATGAAACGTCCGTCAAAGTCGTGGTCCCGGCCGCTCTCTCGGGCATCACCGCGTCGTTCCTGCTGGCCGTGAGCCGGGCCATCGGCGAAACCATGGCCGTGAGCCTGGCGTGCGGCGATACGGCCCGGATCGTCTGGCCGAACCAGGGCATGGCCACCATGACCAGCTTCATCGTGCGCATCGCCAAGGGGGACGTCCAACACGGCACCACCGATTTCAACAGCCTGTTCGCCGTCGCTGGCATGCTCTTCTTCATGACGCTCGCCATGAACGTCGTCGCCCAGCGCATCATGAAACGGTATCGGCTGGTGTATCAATGAGCCAAATCGTGCAAACCCCTGCCGAGGTGTTGCGAGCGCCGTTAACGCCCATCCGCGGGCTCGTCGTCCCTGCCTTGAAATGGGGCGCGCTCGTCGGCGGCGGCCTGGTCGCTGGCATTGCGCTGATCGTCTTTCTGTATTCGCGTATCGCCGATCATGGCGCCTTCGATCTTCCGAATCTCGCCGTATGGACTTTGGCCTGGGGAGCGACGGCCGCGCTGGTGTTCGCGGGTTTGCGGCTCTTCGTCATCTCTCGGCTCTTCGCCGATCAAGCGTTTACCGTTCTTGGAGTAATGGCCACCTTCTTCGGTCTGGCGATGCTGCTCGTCTTTTTCGCGCAGCTCGGCCGCGAAGCCTACGACTGGTTCACGATCACGCCGCAGCTCGTGCAGCAGAATAATGCGTTTCTCAAGAGCCGCGTCGACTCGATCGAAGCCAACATCGCCACGGAAATCGCCGGGCTCGACAAGGAGATGCAACTCGAAATGTCGCGCGTGAAGACCGACGCGGAGAAGAAAGAGATCCAGGAGATCTTCGAAAAGGAGATCAAACCCGAGCGGCTCACCGATCTGCAAAAGACCGCCTCCGAATATCGCGCCGCCCTCGAATTCGGCTACCGCGAAAACACATCGCCGATCAGCCTCTTCTCGCATTTCATGGTCAACGGCCCCAGCCGCGAACCGCAAGATGCGGGCATTTATCCGGCTCTCATCGGCAGCTTGCTCGTGTCGCTGATCACGATCGCCTTTGCCGTGCCCATCGGCGTCGGAGCGGCTCTTTATTTGGAAGAATATAAGTCGAACAACGCATTGGGCCGGCTCATCCAGATCAACATCAACAACCTCGCCGGCGTGCCCTCGGTGGTGTACGGCATCCTCGGCGGGCTGGTGTTCGTGGAGTTGATCTTCAAGCCGCTGGAGTTGCGTTTCGATTGGATCGCGGCCCGCAACGTTCTCGGCGGCGGCATGACGCTCGCCCTGCTCACGCTGCCGGTGGTGATCGTCGCCGCCCAGGAGGCGATTCGAGCGGTTCCCAGTTCGATTCGGCAAGGGGCGTATGCCCTGGGAGCGACGCACTGGCAGACGATCTGGCGGCAAGTCCTTCCCCTCGCCTGGCCCGGCATCATGACGGGGACGATCCTTGCTCTCTCCCGCGCGATCGGCGAGGCGGCGCCGCTGGTGCTCTTCGGCGCCCTGGTGTTCGTCAATCAAACGCCCGGGCTCTTCAGTCGCTTCACTGTCATGCCCATGCAAATCTTCGGATGGGCCGACCGTCCGCAAGAGATCTTCGATGGCCGCACCATCGATATCTGGCGGGCGAACGCCGCCATGGGCTGCATCGTCTTGCTCATCGCTCTCCTGGGCCTCAACGCCGTCGCCATCGTCATGCGCGATCGGGCTCAGAAGAAGACGAAGTGGTGATCGGCTTAGCCGCATCACGGCGAACCCATCGCCGAATTCAAATTACCCACCTTACGCGTGCGGTCGACTCCTGCGTCCTTTCCGCAAGATTCTTAACCAAGTCTGCCGATCGCCTCATCTCCCTTCGCCCGGCTCGACGAAGAACAAGGGTGGGGAACGAAGCGCCGATTCCGGCCTCCCGAGTCTATCAACGGAGTTTGACCATGCGCAAAGGATTGCGTGTCGCGGGTGCGCTGGCCATGTCGCTGGTCGCCCCTCATTTCGCCGCCGCTCAGTCATCGATCCCGATTCCGCCCCCGGGAACGCCGGTGCGGCCCATCGATGTGCCGGCTCATGTCGTCTCGGCTCCGCTGGAACGAACCGAGAAGCCGACGAATCGCCGCATCATCAACACGACGTCCGCTCAGATTGAATACCGCGTCGACACCGTCGGCCCCTCGGGCATCGGTCGGGTCGACATCTACATCACCCCCGATCGCGGCGCCACCTGGACGAAACTCAGCGAAGACGCCGACAAACAAAGCCCCGCCAACATCAACCTGCCCGGCGAAGGCCTGTTCGGCGTGCGCATCGCCATCACCAACGGCAACGGCTTCGGCGGCCGTGTCCCCAAGGCGGGCGATCGGCCGCAGATGTATGTTGAAGTCGATGCCGCGTCGCCCGTCGTGCAGCTCAATCCGGTCGAGATGGTGCCGAGCATCGGCGCGATCGACATTCGCTGGGCCGCGATGGACCCGAACCTCGCCCCCGAACCGATCAGCGTCTTCTATCGCAGCAACTCCGAAGGCTGGCGGCCCATCGCGCAAAACATCAAGAACGACGGCGTCTATCGCTGGACCTTGCCGCGCGATGTCGCGGCTGCGATCTACCTCAAGATCGAAGCGGTCGACCTGGCCGGCAACGCGACCAAAGTGGAATCGCCCACGCCCGTTCTGCTCGACCAGACCGAGCCCGAAGCGACCATCATCGACGCTTCGCCGGTCCAACGCGGTTCGTCGCCGTCCGTGGTGACGTTCCCCGCCCCGACGCCGGCTC
>JBAXFO010000477.1:0-4476 GCA_037139885.1 Planctomycetota bacterium | reverse complement strand
GTTCCGTCGCCGGATCGCCGTCCGGACCGGTAAAAGCCAATATTCGAGGTCGATCCGCCAACTCGGGCACTCCCCGGAACGTGTTCGCCGACGACATCACGCCGCGCATCGCCTGCGCTCGTGCAACGTCGTCGGCGGCGGACGAGCAGACGTGGAGAGTTCGATCTGCGCGGCCCAGTCCTTCGCTATCTTACGGGAAATTTTGACGAGAGTAGGTTGTGGCCCCGATCGTCGGCAGAATTTTTGTAACTGCTTGCCGATTCGCCAACGCTGCACGAAAAATCACCAGCTCGCCGCCAAACCCCTTTTGGCGCCGCCGAAGCCTTCGCGACATCCGCTTCCATCTCCCGAAAATCGGGCTCATTCCATGAGATCGCGAGGGACAAGGTCGCCGCCAGCGGGCTGGAATGAAAGTTGCAGTCTTGCTGGCCCCTTGATGTTAAGATGACGCGGCGACTCGTATTCACCCCCGAGGATTTGAACAATGTTCGCAAGACTGCTGATTGTCCCCTTCACCGCCATCGCGTTCTGGTCCGCCATTGCGGGACAGGGAAAAGCCCAGACTGGAGCGCCAGCCAAAGACATTCAACCTCTTCTCGACAAGGCGATCGCCTTTCTGAAAACGTCCCAGGGAGCCGACGGCAGCTTCTCGCCGAAGATCGCCGGCCCAGGTGTCTCGGCGCTGGTGGCGGCCGGTCTCATCAAAAACGGCGTCAGTCCCGACGATCCCCTGGTCGCCAAAACGCTCAAGTACGTCGAATCGCAAGTCAAAACCGATGGCGGCATCTACAGCAAAGGCCTGGCCAACTACACCACCTCGATCGCCCTCATGGCCTTCGCCGAAGCGAACAAAGCAGGCAAATACGACGCGGTCATCAAGAACGGCGAAAAGTTCATCAGGGCCATTCAAAATCAAGAAGGCGAAGCCCAACCGACCCATGGCGGCTTCAGCTACGACGGCAAGAAAAAACCCGACCTCTCCAACACCGGTTACAGCATCGACGCCCTCGTCGCCGCCGGCATTTCCAAGGACGACCCGGCCCTGCAAAAAGCCCTGATCTTCATCTCCCGCGCCCAAAACCTCCCCGGCGAAAAGAACGACCTCCCCTTCGCCAAGAAAGCCGAAAAGGACGATATTGGCGGGTTCACCTACAACCCATTCGCCGGCGACGACAGCAAAAACTCGACGGCGGCCGGCGGCCTGCGCTCGCTCGGCTCCATGACGTACACCGGCCTCAAGAGTTTCTTGTATGCGGGAGTTTCGAAGGACGATCCGCGTGTGAAAGCCGCCATCGATTGGGTGCGCCGCCATTACACCGTCGACGAAAACCCCGGCCTCGGCAAAGCCGGCCTTTACTACTACTACAACACGTTCGGCAAAGCGATGACCGCCTGGGGCGAAGACAATTTCAAAGACGCGAGCGGCAAAACCCACGATTGGCGTCAAGACCTGTTCGCCGCTCTCAAGTCCCGCCAACTCGCCGACGGCGCCTGGCAGAACGTCGGCGACACCACCTTCGGCGAAGGAGACAAAAACCTCGCCACCGCCTTCGCTCTCCTCGGGCTCAGTTACACCCGAGCGAAGTGATCGCCGACGCGGTTCATCCTGTCCCTGTGCATTCGATTCGCAAGGGGCAGGATGAACGCATCTCGCGGAAGCCTGATCCCACCGCTACGCCACAGCGACGCGTCCCTTCGCCGGCCAGCCGAACAGCAGATACATCGCCGGCAGAATGAACATCGCCATGAACGTGCTGCTGATCACGCCGGCGATGACGACGGTCGCCAGCGGCCGTTGCACCTCGGCTCCCATGCCCGTCCCCACGGCCATCGGCAAGAAGCCGATGCTGGCGACGAGCGATGTCATCAGAATCGTCCGTAGCTTTCCGGTCGCCGTCGCGATGACGGCTTCGCGGATCGAGGCCCCCTTCGAGAGCGTATCGCGATACGCCGAGACGAAGATCATGCTGTTGAGCACGGAAACGCCCGAGAGCGTGATGAAGCCGATACCCGCTGAGATGGAGAACGGCATGTCGCGCAGCCATAAGCCGAGCGCTCCGCCCACGGCCGCGAACGGCACGCTCGAAAAAATGCACATCGTGTCGATGGCGTTGCGATAGGTAATAAACAGCAAGACGCCGATCATCGCCAGCGCGAGCGGCACGACGATCGTGAGCCGGGCGCTGGCGCGCTGCAAGTTCTCGAACTGCCCGCCCCATTCGATGCGGTACTTGTCGCGCGGCAAATCGACGGCCGCGGCGATCTTCTCCTGAGCTTCCGCGACGAACGTTCCCATGTCCGTGCCGCGAACGTTGCACATCACGACGATACGGCGTTTCCCCCATTCGCGGTTAATCGTCGAAGCGCCGTCGACGAGGTTGATGTCCGCGACGCGGGCCAACGGAATCAAGTCTCCATTCGGCGAAGCGACGACGATCTTGCGGACGGCGTCGGTATTCATCCGGTACGCGTCGGGCAGGCGAACGACCATGGGGAAGCGATAGTCTTTCTCGACAACGACGCCGAGCGCTTTGCTGCCGAGCGATTCGACGAGAACCAACACGCTCTCCGCGGACAGGCCATAGCGAGCGAGTTGATCTTGCTTCACCTTGATCTCAAGAATGGGCTGGCCTTTGAGTTGCTCGACCGCGAGATCGGCGACGCCCGGGACCGTGCTCATCGCCTTTTCGATTTCGCGAGCCTTGGCGACGAGGGCGTCGATGTCGTCCGCGAAAATCTTGACGGCCACATCCGCACGAACGCCGGAAATCATCTCGTTGATGCGTTGTTCGATCGGCTGGGTGAACCAGATGGTTTGGCCGGGAATGTCGGCGACTTCCTTTTCGATGAGGGCGATGACATCCGCCTGGGTGCGCACGCCGGGCCGCCATTTCGCACGCGGTTTCAGAGCGATGAAGATGTCGCCCGTTTCGATGCCCGAGGGGTCGGTGGCGACTTCGGGACCGCCGGTGCGCGTCCAGAGAAAGTCGACTTCGTCGGGGAGCTTCGAGCGAATGATTTGCTCCATGCGCGTGTTGAGCTGTTGCGATTCCTCGAGACTCACGCCGACCGGCCGCAAATAGCCGAGCACGATCGCCCCTTCGGAAAGCCTCGGGACGAATTCGGAGCCGAACTGCCCTGCCAGGATGACGCCAAAAACCAACACCGCCCCGGCGCCGCCGAGCACGAACCACCGCAGGTTGAGGGCGTAGAGCAGCAGCGGATCGTAGAGCCGGCGCGCCGAGCGAACGGGGAGCGGATCCTTGTCTTCCATGTGTTTGGGGAGCAAGAAGCTTGCTAGCACGGGCATCAACGTCAGCGAGACCAAGAGCGAACCAATGAGGACGAATACGACCGTGAGCGCCATCGGCCGAAACATTTTCCCTTCGACGCCTTCGAGCGTGAGGATGGGGATGTACACGATCATGATGATGAGTTGGCCGAACATCGTCGGCTTGCGCACTTCGATCGACGCATCGCGAATGACTTCGAGCCGCGACTTGTCCCCGGCATGGCCATGCGACAAATGATGGACGATGTTTTCGATCATGACGACCGAGCTATCGACGATAATGCCGAAATCGATCGCCCCCAGGCTCAGGAGCGTGCCGGCGATGCCGATGTGAAACATGCCGATGAAGCCGACCAGCATCGACAGCGGAATCGCCAGCGCCACGATCAACCCGGCGCGCAGATTGCCCAGGAAAATGAAGAGCAAGGCGATGACCAGCGTCGCCCCTTCGAACAGGTTGCGGCGAACCGTGTCGATGACCTGATCGACCAGCTCCGTGCGGTCGTAGACGACTTTCACTTCGACATCGTCGGGCAGCGACTGTTTGACGGTCTCGAGCCGCTTCTTGAGGTCGCTGGTCACTTGATAGCTATTTTTCCCCATGAGCATGAAGCCGAGGCCGAGAACGACTTCGCCTTCGCCGTTGGCCGTCACCATGCCGCGGCGCAGCTCATGGCCGATGGTGATGTCGGCGACGTCGCGAACGTAAATGGGGACGCCGTCTTTGGCCGCCACGACGATCTCGCCGATCTGGTCGGCGTTCGTGACCCGGCCCCGGCCGAGCACGAGATAAACGCCCCCTGCCTCGCCGAGCGAGCCGCCGCCGACGTTCAGATTGTTCGCCTGCACCGCCTGGACGACCTGGTTGAACGCGAGATCGTATTTGACGAGTTGCACGGGGTCGATGCGGACCTGATACTGCTTTTCATAGCCGCCCCACGAGTTGATCTCCGCGGTTCCGGGCACGGAACGCATCGACGGTTTGACGCGCCAGTCGTGCAGCGTCCGCAGGTCCATGAGCGCCTGGGCGCTGGCGTCCTTGTTCTTGTAGCGAACCATGTAATGAAAGACTTCGCCCAGCCCCGTCGAGACCGGTCCCATCTCGGGGCGCGCGACGCCGGCAGGAACTTCCACCGTGCCCAGGCGTTCGTTGATTTGCTGCCGGGCGAAGTAAATGTCCGTGT
>JBAXFO010000476.1:0-4476 GCA_037139885.1 Planctomycetota bacterium | reverse complement strand
ATATGGGCTTGAACGCCCAGTGTTCCATCCTGGCCTTCTCCAGGTCCGGGATCACCGCAGCCTTGCCCTTTTCTTCACGCGGATCGGGAGCGCCCATGGCGATCCACTTTTCAAAATCGGCGACGACGGCGCTGGGGAGTTTCCCCTTTGGCGGCATGCGCAGATCCGGATCGGTATAGCGGAGCGCCTTGAGAAGGCTTCCTTCCTTGGGGCTTCCAGGGACCACGGCCGGCCCACTCTCGCCTCCTTTGATCAACCCCATCCGACTATCCACGAACAGGCCCGCTTTCAACTTCTTCTCGGCTTGAGCTTTCACGGAATGGCAGCGGTAGCAATGTTCCACCAGGATCGGGCGGATCTTGCTCTCGAAGAACGCGAGCCGTCCTGAGTCCGGGGCGCTTCCCTGACCGCGCGCACCGGGCGGCGCCAGGGCAAGGCAAATCAGAATTGAGATAATGGCTCGTCGCATGTCAAAAGTTTTTTGACCACACGAGGGCAACAGATGAATGCGTCCGTTGGCAGCGCGGACACGTGGCGATTCGGCGAGGGGCGACGTCTGGTGCACGCACCACGTACGCAACGCTGGGCCAGCGCCTCGACGAACGGCGGGTTTTGCACGCGAAGATTCAGTCAAGGATACTCCTCACGACTTGTCCATGCACATCAGTCAGGCGATAATCACGGCCGCTATAACGGTAGGTCAGCCGTTCGTGGTCGAGGCCCATTAAATGCAAGATGGTGGCGTGAAGGTCGTGGACGTGGACTCGGTTCTCAACCGCGGACAGGCCAAACTCGTCTGTCGCTCCGTAGCTGATGCCGGGTTTCACACCGCCGCCAGCCATCCAAACCGTAAACCCATAGTGATCGTGATCGCGTCCCTTGGCCCCCTCGGATGTCGGCGCACGCCCGAATTCCCCGCCCCACAACACGAGTGTTTCGTCCAGCAGCCCGCGACGCTTTAGGTCAGTGAGCAAAGCGCCGATTCCCCGGTCGCACGTCCTGGCCAAAACGGCATGCCCGTTGACGATGTCATCATGCCCGGTGTCCCAGGCGATGTCATAGTCATCGATCGAGTGGGAGAGTTGCACGACGCGAACACCACGCTCGACCATGCGCCGCGCCAACAAGCATCCCTTGGCGAATTCGCTGGGGCCGTACAAATCCAGCGTCTCTCTTGTTTCGCCTGCGGTGTCGAACACTTCCGGCACGGCCGCCTGCATTCGGAACGCCATTTCCATTGACTCGATGCTCGCCTCAAGCTGTGCGTCTTGCTCCGACCTTTGTAGATGAACGCCGTTGAGGCGAGCGATCAGTTCGGCCTGCTGACGCTGGGCGTCAGGCCCTAGGTTGGGGTTGCGCAGATGGGTAAGCGCCGCGTCGGGTCTCATCTGAGCAATGTTCACGTAGGTACCGGCGTAGGCTCCGGGCAGGAAAGCGCTGCCCCAGTTCGCAATGGTTGAGCGAGGCTGGGCTCGCGGCGACATGGCGACAAACCCGGGCAGGTTGCGATTCTCCGATCCCAGTCCGTACACCAACCATGCCCCCATGCTTGGGCGGATCGGTTGCAGATGGCCCAAATTCATCATCAAGATGGCGCTGGCGTGCTCCGGGACGTCCGTGTGCATGGAGTGAATGAAGCAGATGTCATCCACGCAGCCAGCCACATGCGGAAAGATGTCGCTGACCCATTTGCCGCATTGGCCATGCTGCTTGAATCCGAACGGCGAGGGCATCAGCCCATTCCTGGTGTTGCGCAAAGACTTGCGATCAACGAGAGCCGGCCGCTGACCGGCGTTTCGCGCCAGGGCCGGCTTATAATCGAAGGTATCCACCTGGGACGGGCCGCCAGGCATGAATAGTTGGATGATTCGCTTCGCCTTGGGAGCGAAGTGCGGCGCCTTGGGCGCGAGCGGCGAAGCGGAAACCGGCGGTGTGCCCGCTGTCAGCAGATGCGCATCGGCTAGAGCTGCCGTCAAACCAAGGCTGCCGAAGCCCGCTCCCATTTGCTTCAGGAATTGGCGTCTCGACGGAACCGCGAGGGCCGCATGGACTGCTGATTCGTGTGCGCGGAATGACATGGGATCGTTTCCCTTTAGCGTACTTGAAACAATTCGTAGGAACTTAAGAGCGCCTGCGCGTAGCGTGGCCATACCTCGTCGCCAGCTCCCAGGAATGTCTGGGCCAATCGTCGTTCTTCCGCTGTCGGCTGGCGGCCGTAAAGCAAGGCGTACGCACGGTCAATGCGTTCGTCTGCCTTGCGTGCTTCCCGAGTCAGGCGGAGAGCGAACGCCTTGCCTCGGGCGACCATGAATGGGCTGTTGAGTAAAAACAAGGACTGCTGCGGCACCGTGGTTATCGACCGCTTCGAGGCGACGGCCCGGGCCGAGGGGAAGTCGAAAAGCCTCAAAAACTCGTCGGATGGGAGTTTGTCCCCGTTGCGGCTGATGGCGGCGTACAGAGTGCGACGATTGCTTGTCAGGATGTCGTTGACGGGCTGTCCGCCAACCGTTCGATCCAGTTCGCCCGTGACGGCCAGCACGCTGTCGCGCCACGCCTCCACCTCCAGCCGACGTGGCGACATTCGCCACAGATAGCGGTTGTCGCCGTCCCGCCGGAAATTGTCCGCATCAAACCGACTGCTCATCTGGTAGGTGTCGGACAGCATGATCAAGCGATGCAATTTTTTTAGCGACCACCCGTCCGCCATGAAGCGAGCGGCCAGCCAGTCTAGGAGTTCGGGATGGCTCGGGTTTTCACCGAGCAACCCAAAATTGTCCAGCGTGCCGACTAACGCTGTGCCGAAGTGATGTTGCCAAACTCGGTTGACTATCACCCGTGACGTTAGCGGGTTGGTCGAACTGGATATCGCCTCGGCCAGTTGCAACCGGCCGCTGCCTTTCGTCCACGCGGTCCGATCTGGACCTGCCAGGGCGAACAGGAAGCGACGGGGCACGACAGGCCCGGGCTTCCGCAGGTCGCCGCGGAGAGCCAGGTTCATGTCTGCGGCGCCCGAGTCCGTCGCTCCGTGAAACTTCGAGTAGCTTGGCGGAGAGTTCGCTTTCAGCCGGGTCAATTCCGCCTCCAATTCCTTGCGCCGTCCATCCTCTCCGGCTTTCGTTTTCAAGTTGCGTAAAGCCGCCGTCGCCGCTTCCACTTCTTTTTTGTGTTCTTGGTGCCGTTTGAGCAAATCCGGCGAGGCAGCAGGCCGATCGACGATATTCGTGTTGTTGAACACTCCGGCGATGGAATAATAGTCGGCTTGCGGGATAGGATCGAACTTGTGGTCATGACAGCGAGCGCATGACACCGTAAGGCCCAGGAACCCGCGCGTGACGGTATCGACGCGATCATCGAGTGTTTCGGCCTTGCATTTGGCAATACTTTCCGGGTCGCCGCCGTCATCCCGATACGTGGGGCCAATCGCCAGGAAGCCGGTGGCGGACGCGGCTTCCCACCCAGCGCCAACTAGGTCGCCTGCGATCTGGTACTTCACGAATTGGTCATAGGGCATGTCGTCATTCAGAGCCTTGACGACCCAGTCGCGGTAAACCCAGGCATCCGGCAGCGGTGCCGCGTCGAGGAAGCCTCCGTGGCCATCGCTATACCTGGCCACGTCCAGCCAGCGCCGGCCCCAGCGCTCGCCATAATGTGGACTCGTGAGCAGCTTGTCGGTCAACTTTGCGTACGCGTCTTGGGAGTCGTCCTTTACGAAGGCCTCAACTTCCTCAGGAGACGGGGGCAGGCCGAGAATATCTAGGAAGGCACGGCGGACCAGGGTTCGTCGGTCGGCGGGCGGGTTCGGCTTCATGCCCTTTGCCGAAAGTGCGGCGAGCACGAATCGGTCGATCAAGTTTCGCTTGCGGTCGGCCTCCGTAATGACGGGAGGCTCGGTCACTTTCAATGGTTGCCATGCCCAGTGGCGCAGGCGTTCCGGAGCGAGTACCCCAGCTTCCGTCGAGACGGCAGGCTTCACGGTCTGCTCCGGCCAGGGGGCGCCCATCTCGACCCATTTCACAAGGACGGCGACCTCGTCGGCGGGGAGTTTCCCGGAAGGCGGCATTTCCAGCCCGTTGTAATTGATAGCTTTTACCAGCAAACTGACCGCAGGTTTACCGGGCGCCAGCGCCGGGCCGTTATCGCCGCCCTTCAAAATGGATTCTCGACCGTCGAGTTTCAACCCGCCCTTCAGCTTCTTGGCTGACTGGCTGTGGCACGTGTAACACCGAGCGGACAGAACGGGCCGGACCTTGCTCTCGAAGAATGTGAGCTGCTCGGCCGTCGACATTTGGGCCGTGGTGGTCGCCGGCACACAGGCGAGTAGAAGTGCCGCGATGGATGAAGGCTGTAACATGAAGCGATCCTTGATGCGCCGGAAAACAATCAAAAAATACCTCAGGGTCGATTGTCTGCAAACGGATCAGAAAAGGCGCCCCGGTTCAGCTCTTTGAGCCGGCCTCGGAGGCCTTGAACTCGACA
>JBAXFO010000475.1:0-4479 GCA_037139885.1 Planctomycetota bacterium | reverse complement strand
GCCGGGAGTCGTGGCGCAGCAGATGGGTGAAAAGCTTCGCATCCGCTACGAAGGGGGCGCGGAGGAGTGGACGACGTTGAGCCTCGTGCGCGTCAAACGTGAGATCGCGGATGTCGGCGACGACCCGCGTCCCGTGAGCAACCCCATGACCGCGCCGGGAATGACAGGGCCGGGGATGCCGGGATTAGGCACGAACCCGATGCCGGGACCGCCGCTGGAACGCGTCATACTCGATGCGGGTCCGCCTCGCGACGATCCCAATTGGCGGAGCGGCGACCGGGTGCTCGCTCGTTGGTGGGATCTGTTCTGGTATCCCGGGAGCATCTTGGCCATCGGCGACAAGGGGTATCACATTCTCTTCGACGACGGCGATCAACGCATCGTCAGCGACTTGCACCTGATGCCGCTGCTCATCGAAGATGGCGAGGAAATTTACATACGCCCGAAGAATCAACCTCAGCGAATCTTCATGCCCGCGACGGCGACGCGCGTCAAAGGCGAGATCATCGACGTCGACTTCGAAGACGGCGGGTCCGAAACGAACACGCGCGTGAGCCGGGCTCGTTTCTGGCGTTGTCCGGTCGGCTTTGGATCGTTCGCCTTCGAAGAAGGGGAGCGGATTCTCGCCCAGGATATCGACGGTTGCACTTATCCCGCCGAGATCGTCTCGATCGATGGCGACAAGATCATCGTGCAATTCCTCGATGGTCCGGAACGGATGTTGACGCCCGAATTGATCCGCCGCTTCGAGCTGAAAATCGGCATGCCGGTGGAAAGCCGTTGGCGCGGAGGCCAGCGCTTTTTCCGCGGCACGATCCAAAAACTGGAAGGCGATCGCGTCTTCCTGCATTACGATGACGGCGACGAAGAATGGAGCAATGTCCGCTTGTTGCGCCTGCCGCCCAGCGATGCGCCGCCGGGGTGATCTTCCTCACATTGTGAGATCAGCAGCTACATAGGCAAATTGCTTCCTGGGATTCGGCGTACCTCATCCCAGGATTTGGAAGCCGATGAACGATCGATCAACGATGCCCGCAGCTTGAGCAGTCGCGGTTCATCACAAACCGTCCCTGATACTTGGACGAACAAAAGTCCGCGATGAAGCAAGTTTCCGTCACGCGGGCCGAATACGTGAACGTACCGAACAGTAGGCCCAGACTCGACGAACCCGAGAGAATTACCGCGTCTCCTTCGACGCCCGTGGCCACGAGCACGGCCGAGAAGCGAAACGGCATCACGCCGAAATATCGACCGCTGAACGTCGCCTGGTAGTGGGTATCGTCGCATTTGACGATGGTGGCCTTGAGGGGACCTTGATGGCCGCTCTTGGTGTCATGCCACGTACCGCGCCATTGGCCGGCGACTTCCTGGGCGGCGGCGAAGGAAACGGCCAGGGCGAATGCGAGAGCGACCAACGCTGTTCGGGAAACGAGACGAACCATCGAACGATCTCCGACACGAGGAACGGCCGACCTTGAAAGCGTCCCTGTCAAGACGGCTCGTGGCATCGCGGGCGTTCCGTGCCGATCATGCAACTATGGCTCCTATTTCCCCGCCTGTTCGTGTCTGCGCTCCCGCATGACGAACCGGCGAAAGCGGGACGGACTTGTTATGCCGATTGCAAGGATTGGGCCGAGAGTTTTGCCGGAGGCCATGGTAAAATCAGGCGCCATTGACGAAATGGGCTCCCGTTCAACCCACTGAAGGCGACCGTCATGCTCGACCCAAAGCTGCTCGAAAAATTCCGCGTCCCTGTCGGCAAGCGCATTCGGCTGAAAGATTGCGATCCAGGCTGGGCCCAAACGCCGGAAGTCGAAAGCTGGGGCAAGAAGGAAGTGAAGGCGCGGGCAGCAGAGATTTTAGAGCAGAACCTCAAAGATCTCGACGCTGCCCAGGAATTGCTCTATGCCGATGACCGCTATTCGCTGCTCATCATTCTGCAAGCGATGGATGCGGCCGGGAACGACGGTACGATCAAACACGTAATGTCCGGCCTCAATCCGCAAGGGTGTCAGGTTTATAGCTTCAAGAAACCGTCGGACGAAGAGATCGACCACAACTTTCTCTGGCGCTGCATGAAATGCCTGCCGGAACGCGGCCGCATCGGCATCTTCAACCGCTCCTACTACGAAGAAGTGCTCGTCGTCAAAGTTCATCCCGAGATTTTGGAAAGCCAAAAGCTACCCCCGGGCAAACGCGGCAAAGCGTTCTGGCAGAATCGTTACGACGACATCAACAGCTTCGAAAAGCATCTCGTCAATAACGGCACCGCCATCGTGAAACTTTTTCTCAACATCTCCAAGGACGAACAAAAACGCCGTTTTCTCGATCGCCTGGACCGCCCCGAGAAGAACTGGAAGTTTTCGACCGCCGATCTCGCCGAACGCGGCCACTGGGACGAATACATGGAGGCTTACGAGGACGCCTTGAACGCGACGAGCACCGAGGCAGCGCCCTGGTACGTCGTCCCCGCCGATCACAAATGGGTCGCGCGCGCCGTTGTTTCTGACATTCTCTGTACGACCATCCGTGGTCTCGATTTGCACTATCCGGACGTGAGCAAAGAAAAACAAGCCGCCCTGGCCGAGGCGAAACGCAAACTTGAGAAGGAATGACGCGGGGTTTAGAGTCCCGCAAGGCGGCGGCGTTCGTGCAATTCGGCGCGATCGATGGAGATCAGTTCGTCGTTGGCGTCGAGCGTCGAACCGGTCAAGTTCTCGATCCATGCTTTCAACTCGGCGGCCGATCCCAGCTTTGGGGCGAGATGCTTCCAGTAGTAGGTCCGGCGATCTTGCCCAGCGCCCAGAAAGCCCGAACCGTCAGGACAGGCGGCGAGATACGCCGGCTGCGCACCCAGGTTGATCGCCTTGCCGATCGGTTTCGACGATTTCGTGTGCCAGAGCGATACTTCGCCGCTGGGCAGACCGAAGCCGAAAACGTTTTCGGTCGGATGAAAGAACCACGAATGAATGTTCCCATCGTGGCTGATCGCCGGGCCGATGGGGGCGCCGCTCACGGTATCGACGATCTTCACCTGAAAATCGTTGTGCAAGGCGAGTGTGTCGCCGCGGGGACTGAACATGGCGTAATAGACTCGATCCTTGAACGTCCACACGCGCTGGCGGTTCGATTTGAGATCCCAGAGAAGAATGTTCGAACCCGTGACCACGGCCTGATCGGGGCCGACGAGCGTGTTGATCGCCGTGATGACGCCGAATTGCGCCGTTTCCGGATGCGCGAAATACCCCAGGGGAGGTTCGAGTAAGTTGATCGCCTCGCCTCGCGGCACGCCCTTGTCGGCGTCGTAAAGGATAAGTTGCTTCTTGGCGCGATGATAGAACGGAATGACATCGCCGACGACCATGCTGTGTTGGTCTTCCCAGTGCACCGGGAAATTCGGCAGCTCGCGGATTTTGTCGCCCGTCTTCGGGTCGTAAACATAGAGTCGATCGATCTTGGGGTCGTGAGCCCAGATATGGCTTTCGGCGCCAAGGTTGTGCGCTTTCAACTCGCCCCATTTCGTGTTGTTGTGCGTCTCGACGCGTCGCCCCTCTCGCCAATTCCAGGTCGCATAGCTTTGGTCCTGATGTTTAACGAGAAGATGAGCGCCGTCTTTCTGAAATTTGGCGTTGATGAACGGCGGCGCCGGATCGAAGACGCGCGGCGAGCGGAGCGGACGCGGCATCTCGTGCAGTTTCGCGTGAGCCGTCGCATTGCCCCCCGCGCTGGCGGTCAGCAGCCAGCGACCATCTTGACTGAGAGTGACGTTGACGACGTTCCCTTCATGGCCCGAGGCAGGCGCGCTTAACTCGCCCGTCGCCGTGTCCCAGATTCGGCTTTGTCCGTCTTCGCAGCCCGTCACCAAACTTTCTCCCGAGGGAGCAAACGCCAGCGACCAGACCGGCCGGGCGTGCTCGAGCGGTGGGAATCGGTCTTGGGCGGATCCGTCGCTCGCCAGACGGACGACGCGGACTTTGCCCCGAAAGGAGTCTCCGACGCGGATCGCGAAACTGGCCGCCAGATCGCGACCATCAGCGCTGAAGCCGAGCGTTTTCACGAAGCCAGGGTTTTCCAGGCTGCGTACACGCTGGCCATCCAAGGGGCGCCACAGGTGAACGGTGGACTGGTTCGCGGCAAGATCGAAAATGCCGACGGCGATTGTCCTGCGATCCGGGCTCAACGCCATGGCGGTGGGCGTTTCGCCGACATCCCAATCGGGCTTCTGATATTTCCCCGCGGCGATATCGAAGACACGCACGAAGCCCGCTTGCATCGCCATATAGAGCGACGAACCATCGGCCGAGAATGCGATTTCCGTGCAACCCTCGACGGTGGGCGTGACGCGCACGTCGAACGGTTGGGGGGAGTTCGGGTTGAACGCATAGACGATCACGCCGCCGTTGTGCTGGAGGGCGGCGAGAGACTTGCCGTCGGGCGTGAGAATCAATTTGCGGACGCTTCCTTGCGGTCGAAACACGG
>JBAXFO010000474.1:0-4481 GCA_037139885.1 Planctomycetota bacterium | reverse complement strand
GTTCGATCGACTATGCCCGCCGCCGCGCCGAAGAATTCGCCAACCTCGCCGCCGCCGAGCTCGCCCACCTCGCCCCCTCCGAAGCCCGAGCCATCCTCGAACACCTGACCGACCGCGTTGTTCGTCGCGATTGTTGATCCTTCCGGAACGAGTCGCTCGCCAAACCGCGAAGCGGCTGATAGCATTTCATCATGTCGACAATTCTTCAGGTGAATCTGGGGCCGCGCAGCTACGACATCGCCATCGTCGACGCCGCGGCCGGGCTGGGCGAATTCGCCCGGCAACGCAGCCGAGGCGGGGCGGCGCTGGTCGTCACCGATGAGAACGTCGCCGCACACGGCCGCAGCGTCGAGTCGCAACTTCAATCCGTCGGCTTTCGCACACGCTTGGCGATTCTGCCCGCCGGCGAAGGGCAGAAGTCTCTCGACGTCGCGAAACTCCTTTACGATGAACTCCTCGAGCTCTTGGCCGATCGCCATACGTTGGTCGTCGCGGTGGGCGGCGGCGTGACGGGCGATCTCGCGGGCTTCGTCGCCTCGACCTTCGCACGCGGCCTGCCGCTGCTCATGGCGCCGACGACGCTGCTGGCGATGGTCGATAGCTCCGTCGGCGGCAAGGTCGCGGTCAATCTGCCCCGCGCCAAGAATATGGTCGGCACATTTCACCAACCGGTCGGCGTCTGGATCGACACGGCTTTTCTCGACACGCTGCCGCCCCGCGAGTATCGCAGCGGCCTGGCGGAGATCGTCAAATACGGCGTCATTCTCGACGAGGCGTTTTTCGAATACCAGGAAAAGCACGTGGCCGCCATTCTCGCTCGGGAGACGGGGGCCGTAAGGCATCTCATCCGGCGCTCCTGTGAATTGAAAGCTCACGTCGTCGAGCATGACGAGCGCGAGGAGACGGGGCTGCGGGCCGTGCTGAATTATGGCCATACATTCGCCCATGCGTTCGAAACCGCGGGGGGATACGGGGCGTGGTTGCATGGCGAGGCGGTGGCGGCGGGCATGATTTGCGCCAGTCGGCTGGCCGAGCGTCGCGGGCTTATCGCCCCCGAGGTGACCGAGCGGCAGATTCGGCTGTTGCGTTCGTTCGAGCTTCCGGTCGCGCCGCGATCTTGGCCCATCGACGGTTTGATTGCGACCATGAAGAGCGACAAGAAGGCCGTCGACGGCCAGATGCGGTTCATTCTGCCGACGCGGCTGGGGAACGTGGCATTGTTCAAAGATGTGCCCGAATCGGCGGTGCGTGAGATTTTGCGCGAGATGATGCAGCCTTAAACAACGAGAACCTTCCCGCCGATTTGTCAGCGTTGAATCCATGATGGAACTTTCTCCCGACGAACGCGCCCTGGTCGCCCTTCATCTCGCCCCGGGCATCGGGCCGCGAACGATTCGCGGCTTGATGGAACGCTTCGGTTCCCCGGCCAACATCCTCGCCGCGTCGATCGAGCAACTCAGTCAGGTTCCTTATGTGAAGCGTGATTCGGCCGCCGCGCTGAAGCTGGGTTGGACGCGCGGCGACGTCGACGCCGAGATCGCCACGATGAAGCGTTTCGGCGTCACGCTCTTGTGCCGGGGCAGCGCGGGCTTTCCTCGCGAACTCGCCGAAGTCGATGGCGGGCCATTGATTCTTTACGTGCGCGGCGCCATTCTCCCCGCCGATGCCGAAGCGATCGGCCTGGTCGGCTCGCGGGGCTGCACGACTTACGGCCGCCGCACCGCCTTCCGCTTGGCTTACGATCTTGCCAAGGCGGGTTACACGATTGTCAGCGGCCTGGCGCGCGGCATCGATGCCGAGGCTCATCGCGGCGCTCTCGAAGCCAAGGGCCGCACCATCGCCGTTCTCGCCAATGGCTTGTCCCGGGTTTATCCTCCCGAACATGCGGAACTCGCCGATCAGGTGGCGAAGTCGGGCGCTGTGCTCAGCGAAGCGTGCATGAACATGGACCCGATGCCGGGAATGTTCCCGGGGCGCAATCGCATCATCAGCGGCCTGAGCCGGGTGGTGGTCGTCGTCGAAGCGGGCTCGAAAAGCGGAGCGCTCATCACGGCGCGGCACGCCGGCGAACAGGGCCGGGAAGTGTATGTCGTTCCGGGGAACGTCGACAGCGCCGCCAGCGCCGGGAGCCTGGAGCTTTTGCGGAAAGGGGCCAAGCTTGTGCGCAGCGCGGCCGACATCCTCGAAGACTTGCGCGGCATCGCGCCGTTGTTCGACTCCGCCGTGCCGGTCAAACCGAAACTCGACCCGGTCGCCTTGCGGATCTGGGAGCTCCTCGCGGAGCCTCTCTCGGTCGACGATCTGGCGAGGCTCAGCGAAATCCCGATCTCCCAGCTCGCCGGACAGTTGATGATGCTTGAGTTGCAGGGCGTCATCAGTAAGTTGCCTGGGAACGTGTACGAACGAAAGCAATAGACCAAGGAGAAAGCGATGTCCACTTTGCGTCTGACGCTCATGGCGTTGAGCGTGCTGCCCCTCGTTCTCGCGATGGCCTGGCCCGAGTTGGCCCGCGGCGACGCCGCCGCCACGGCCTCGGCCAAGAAATTCCTCGATGACTTCATCGCCAAGGTGAGGCCGCTCGAAATCACCGCCAACCGGGCCTGGTGGGACGCCAACATCACCGGCAAGGACGAAGACTTCGCGAAAAAGGAGAAGGCCCAAAACGCCATTGATGAACTCCTCTCCGACAAGACATTGTTCGCCGGCGTGAAGGCCCTGAAAGAGAACGGCGCCCAAATCGACGACGCGATTCTGCGCCGTGCGATCGACATCGTCTATTTGCAAGTGCTCGAAAAACAGGTCGACAAGGCCCTGCTCGACGAGATGACCGCCCTGGCGAATTCGGTCGAGAAGAAGTTCAGCAACTTTCGCCCGAAAGTCGACGGCAAGGAAATCGACGATGGCGAAGTCCGCAAGATCCTCAAGACATCCACGCTCTCCGAACGCCGTAAGGAAGTCTGGGAGGCGGCCAAAGAAGTCGGCGCCGTCGTCGAACCCGAACTCAAGAAACTCGTCGCCCTTCGCAATCAAGCCGCCAAGAAGCTCGGCTTCGCCAACTATCACGCCATGGTTTTGTTCCTCAACGAACAGAACGGCGACGATCTCATCAAACTCTTCGATCAACTCGACGAACTGACCCGCGAACCCTTCAAGAAGGCGAAGGCGGAAATCGACGAGAAGTTGGCCGCGAATTGCGGCATCAAAGTCGGCGAATTGCTCCCGTGGCACTATCACGACGCGTTCTTTCAAGAATCGCCCGGCGTCTTCAAAGCCGATCTCGACGCTGTCTATAAGGACGCCGATCTCACGAAGCTGTGCCGCGACTTTTACAAGGGCATCGGCCTGCCGATCGACCTCGTGATCGAAAAGAGCGGCAACGATTTCGCCCCGCGCAAGGGAAAGAATCCGCACGCCTTCTGCACCGACATCACGCGCGACGGCACGGACGTGCGCGTGCTCGCCAACGTCATCAACAACGAATACTGGATGGCGACCATGCTGCACGAATTCGGCCATTCGGTTTACAGCAGCATCAACATTCCCCCGAAACTTCCGTATGTGCTGCGTACGGAAGCTCACGTCCTCACGACCGAGGGCGTGGCCATGATGTTCGAGAAAATGTCGAAACGCCGGGCGTGGTTGGAGAAGATGGGGCTCAAGGTCGACGACGCCGCCGCCTTCGACGCGACCGCGGCCAAAATGATGCGGAACCGTCTGCTGATCTTCTCGCGCTGGTGCCAGGTGATGTTGCGTTTCGAAAAGGGGATGTACGAGAACCCCGATCAAGACCTGAACAAGCTATGGTGGGATCTCGTCGAACGCTATCAATTGCTGCGCCGGCCGCCGGGACGCAACGCCCCCGATTACGGCAGCAAGATCCACATCGTCAGCGCTCCGGTGTACTATCACAATTACATGATGGGCGAGCTGTTCGCCTCGCAGGTGCACCATTCGATCGCCCGCAAGGTCTATAACGGCGCGGCGCCGAAAGATGTCGTCTACGTCGGCAATCCTGAAGTGGGGGCGTTCATGAACCGGTTCGTCTTCGAACCCGGCCGCACGATGACGTGGAACCAATTGACGCGTTTCGCCACCGATGCGGATCTGAGCCCGGAAGCGTTCGCTCGCGATTTCCGCGAGGAATGATTCCCTACTTCGTCCACGCGTTCGGCGCGGGCAGGCCCTTGACTTGTCGCTCGACGGCGGAGTTGCGCTCGGCCGCTTGCAACTGCGGTTGCACGCGGTCGATATCGGTGCGTTGGAAGCCGGCCGTCTCGAGATAGTTGCGGGCCAGGGTTTCCGGGTTTAGTTTGACGGGCATCTGTTGTAAGTCGCGGCGCAGCTTGTCGTATTTCGCCATCTCGACCGTCGAAGCCATGTCGCCCATCGATGTCGGTCCGCCGATCGGCAGCGAGATGGGCGGCCGGGCGGCGTTAAACTTCAAATCTTGTTTCACGCGCGACTCGCGTTCGGCGACCATG
>JBAXFO010000473.1:0-4482 GCA_037139885.1 Planctomycetota bacterium | reverse complement strand
TCTTTACACCGGCGACGGATTGCGTTCGACAAAGCCGCGTTGATGCCAGTACGGGTAAGCCGGGGTCTGGGTGCTGGCGGCGTCCAGCGTGGCGACCTGAGCGGGCGTCAGGTTCCAGCCGATCGCGTCCAGGTTCTGCCGAAGCTGCTCTTCGTTGCGGGCGCCGATGATGACGTTCGCGACGCTGGGCCTTTGCAGCAGCCAATTCAGGGCGACTTGCGGCACGGTCTTGCCGGTCTCCTTGGCGACCTGATCGAGGCCATCGACCACGCGGTAGAGATATTCGTCGTCGACCTGGGGTCCGATGTCGACGACCTTTTGGCTTTGCAAGCGGCTTTGCGGCGGCTTCGGCTGGCCGCGGCGAATTTTGCCCGTGAGTCGACCCCAGCCCAGCGGGCTCCACACCACCGCTCCCACCTTCTGATCGAGCGCGAGCGGCATGAGTTCCCATTCATAGTCGCGGCCGACGAGCGAGTAATACGCTTGATGGGCCACATAGCGAGACAGGCCGTAGCGTTCCGAAATGGCCAGCGACTTCATGAGATGCCAGCCCGAAAAATTCGAACAACCGAGATAGCGGATCTTGCCGGAGCGAACCAGGTCGTCGAGCGTTTGCAGGGTTTCTTCGATGGGGGTCATGGCGTCGAAGCCGTGCAGTTGGAAGAGGTCGATGTAGTCGGCGCCGAGGCGCTTCAAGGCGGCGTCGACGGCGTTGATGAGGTGAAACCGGGACGAGCCGACGTCATTGGGTTCCGGGCTGAAGCGGAAGGTCGCCTTCGTCGAGATGATGACGCGGTTGCGACGTCCCTTGATGGCCTGGCCGAGAATCTCTTCGGCCATGCCGCTGGAATAAATATCGGCCGAGTCGAACATCGTCACGCCGGCATCAAGGCAGATATCGACAAGCCGGGTGGCCTCGCGAACATCGGTTTCGCCCCACGCTTTAAAGAACTCATTGCCGCCGCCGAACGTTCCCGTGCCCAGGCTGAGAGCCGGCACCTTGAACCCTGAGCCGCCGAGTTGGCGATATTCCATCACGATTCTCCTTGAAGACTCAAGCGCGGCCATCGCGCCCTGTGTTTGACGTATGCCGATCCGCTGGGATCGACCAGAAAACGCAAGCCCCCGGCCGACCGGGCGAATCCTTGCAATCGGCGCGACCGGCAGAACCGTCATGCCTTGCCCAATTTCTCCGCCCAGTTTCCGTTCGATGGCGTTGCGACATGCGTTTCGCTTCGATTATGCTCGACACCGACAGTTTCCGCGGCGGGCGGAAGAAAGGATCGAACTGTGAAGCTCGCGGCCTCGATCGAACGCAAATTGACGATTGTCGACGACGAACCGTTTCTCCGGGACGTTCTCTCGCGCGCGGCCAGGTCGTGGGATTTCGACTGCCAGACCGCCGGCACCGCCGAAGAAGCCCTGGCGCTCTTCGAACGCAATCCGACTCCGGTTGTCGTTACCGATTTGCGCATGCCCGGCCGCGGCGGCGCCTGGCTCGTCAATGAATTGCTAAAACGCTCGCCCGAAACGGCGATCATCGTCATCACCGCCTGGCAAGACGAAGACGATCTGGCCGCGTGCCTGCAAGCCGGGGCTCATTATTTCTTTCCGAAGCCGATCAAGTTCGACGAATTCCGCAACGCCCTCCGCGTCACCTTCTCCCTGCACCAGGTTCGGGGCGAACGCGAACGCTATCGTCTACGCTTACAACGCAAAACGAGCACGCTGCGGCGAACCTTCCTCTCGGCGATCGACAGCCTGGTCCGCACTCTCGAAGCACGCGACCCCTACACCTCCGGGCATTCGCTGCGTGTGTGCGATTATGCCGGGCGGTTGGCCGCGGCTCTCGATTTTCCCGAACGCCTTGCCAAGAAACTCCGGTTGGCCGCGAAGCTTCACGACATCGGCAAAGTCGGCATGCCCGAAGGGATCTTGAACAAGACGACGCCTCTGACGATGCGGGAAATCGTCGAGATGCGCGACCACCCGGCCATCGGCGAACGCATCTTGAGCCCCATCATCCGCAGCCGAAGCGTGCTCCGCGGCATTCGCAACCATCACGAACGCTGGGACGGCGGCGGCTACCCCGACGGACTCTCCGGCGACGCGATCCCGCTGCTCGCCCGCATCATCGCCGTGGCGGATTGTTTCGACGCGCTCACCAGCGTGCGGGCCTATCGGGCGTCGTTGCCGATCGAGCCGGCGCTCGAGGTTTTGGAGCTGGAAGCCGGAGCCCATTTCGACCCCGCGCTAGTGCCTGTCTTCGTCGAATTGATTCGCAGCCAACCCCCCGGGGGATTTCGACCCGCCACCGGTTTGCGGTGAGTCGAATTTCCCAGGGCAGGGAAGCTCACAAGAGATAAGCGTAGTTGAGTAGGCGGTCGTTCAAGATGCCGTTGGCGTCTTCCATCTTCTTCGAGTCGCCGGTGGCCATCGATTCGCGTACTTGCCGGCACAGCTCTTCCAACTCGCGGCGATCGCTCGGGTCTTCCACTTTGGGAATCACGTCCTGTTCCGTCTTCTTGAGAAGCTCGAGCGCGTCGCGGTATTCGGGAGTGTTCTCGACGGTTTCGTTACGCTTCATGAGGTCTTCGTTGAGGCGTTTCATTTTCATGATCTGGCCGGCGTCCAGCTGGTCCGACCCGGTTTGCTGAATGGCGAAACGTTTCTTTTGATTGGCGTGCAAATCGTGAATCTGCACCGTCAAGATGCCGTCGTCGCCGTATTCGAACGCGACTTCCAGAGCGGCGTCGCGCTGCGGGCGCGGGGGCACGAACTCCCAGGGGACCTCCGCGAGCTTGACATTGTCGGCGTGGTTCGGATCGTCGTAGACGTCCCCCTCGAAAACGCTGATCATGACCCGTTCGGCAGGGTCGGCGACGGGGTGGTAAGTCTTCGTATACGAGCAAGGAATATCGACGCCGCGTTTGATGATCGGATCGAGATACACCTGCCGACGTTCGTTGATGGGATTGGCGCACAGCGAGTGTTCGAGTTTCACGCTGTACGCATTATTGTCGAGGCCGGGAGCGCCCTGCAAAATGGCCGCGACGATGGCCGCGCCCTGAGCGACGCAAGTCATCGGATCGACGCGTTCGAACGATTCGGGATCTTTGCCGCCGAGCTTGTCGGCCACGAATTTGCGGATGAGCGGGATTTTGCTGGTGCCGCCGACGAGCAAGATGCGGTCGATGTCGCGCGGCTTCATGTTGCGCAGGCTCAGCGCTTCGTCGATGGCTGTGCCCGATTTCTCGATGAGGGGCATGATGGTCCGTTCGAACGTCGCCCGATCGATTTCTTCTTCGAGGCTCAAGTGCTTGTCGGGCACGAGCTCGGCCTTGCGGGCCACGGCGGTGGGGTTGCTCGAAAGCTCGATCTTCGCCTTTTCGACGGCGAGCAAAAACTGCGTGCGATAGGGCGAGCCGAGCAGATCGTAGCCCGTCTTGTCTTGAAAGCGTTTGGCGACGACCTGGGCGAGGGCCTGATCGATGTCGTCGCCGCCCAGCTTGCCGATGCCTTTGCTGGAGAGTTCTTCGAAGATGCCGTGATGGATGCGGAGAATGGTGACGTCGAGGGTGCCGCCGCCGAAATCGTAGACGAGGACGGTTTGATCCTGGCTGACGTTGAGGCCATAGCAAATGGCGGCGGCGGTCGGTTCGTTGATGAGGGTGAGCACTTGCATGCCCGCGGCGCCGGCGCTCAGCTTGGTGGCGTGGCGCGCGAGCCCCTTGGAGTTCGCCGGAATGGTGATGACAGCCTTGGTGATCGCCTCTTTCAGCGTTTCCTCGGCGTCGCGTTTGAGCATGCTGAAGAGCATGGTGGCGACTTGCTCGGTACGGAGATTCTGGCCCACGAGCGGCACGCGGTCAGGCGTGCCGAGGATCCGCTTGATGGAGCGGATCGAGCGGTCTTCCTCAAAGTTTTCCTTGGCTTCCTGGCCGAACGAGAGCGTGCCGTCGCGGCGGACCGTGACGACCGACGGCGTCCATTTCGACCCTTCGCGATTGGGGATCACTTCGGCCTGGCCGTAGCGAAAATTGGCGACCACCGAGTTGCTGGTGCCGAAATCGATGCCAACGTACGGCATGAGTAGTATTCCGGGGGAAGGAATGAGGGTACGGGAGATCCTGGACCTTGAAGATTATAGCGGCCGGCAACAGGAGGGGTAGCCGATTGCGGCGGCCGACGCGAGCGACTCACGACCGATTATCGCCCGCGCGCCGACGGATCGAGCAACAGCAGCGCATGCGTCTGGGCGATGCGGCCCGCGGGGATCGATGGATCGCCCGCGAGCAAACGCGGCACAACGGGCGCTTTCGATTCTCCCGTGACCAGCCATAATACTTGCCGCGCGCGATTGAGCAGCGGATACGTCATCGTCATACGGCGGCGGTTTTGATAAACCCCGGTCAGAGCGACATCGGCATCCACGACGTTCAACACCGGATCTCCGGGAATGAGCGATGCGGTGTGCCCGTC
>JBAXFO010000472.1:0-4487 GCA_037139885.1 Planctomycetota bacterium | reverse complement strand
CGCATCGGCGTGACGCAGGTGGAACGGCAGATGTTCGGTCGTGATCGGCTCGCCCCCCGCGATGATGTAAGAATGCTCCATCACATTCGCCATTTCGCGGACGTTGCCCGGCCAGGAATATTCGAGCAAGGCGTCGATCGCTTCGGGCGTCAAAAGGTTCGCGACCTGTTCCGGCGGGCGCCGCGCGGCGCGGGCGAGAAGATGGCGGGCGAGATCCGGGATGTCTTGTCGGCGCTCGCGCAAGGCGGGCAGACGGATCTCGAACGTGTTGACGCGGAAGAAAAGATCTTCGCGGAATTCGTCGTCTTTGACCATCTGCCGCAGATCGCGGTTCGTGGCGCAAATCACCCGCACATCGACGCGGAACGGTTCCGTCTCGCCGACGCGGCGGATTTCTCCCGATTCCAAAAAGCGTAGCAGTTTCACCTGAATGTTCTTGTTGAGTTCGCCCACTTCATCGAGAAACAGCGTGCCGCCGTTGGCGACTTCGAAGAGGCCTTTATGGTCGCGTTCGGCTCCGGTGAACGAACCGCGGCGATGGCCGAAGAGTTCGCTTTCAACCAGGTTTTCCGAGAGAGCGCCGCAATTGACGGGGATGAACGCCCCATCGGCGCGTTTGCTCTGCTGAAAGAGCGTGCGGGCGGCCAACTCTTTGCCGGTGCCGGTTTCGCCGAGAATCATCGCGGTCGAATCGGTCGGGGCGACGGTCTTGATGAGGCGATGGACGGCCTGCATGGGCGGCGAATTGCCGACGAGGACGGTCGGACCTTCGGCGGCCTGAAGGCGAGTTTGCAGGGCGATGTTCTTGTTCTTGAGTTCGCGCCGCTCGACGACCTTGCGCAGAATGGTTTCAATCTGCGTCAGCTTGCACGGCTTGGTGATGTAATCGAACGCCCCGAGGCGCACGGCGTCCATCGCGGTTTCGATGCTGGCGTGCCCCGTCATGATGACGACTTCGGTCTCGGGCGAGACTTTTTTGATTTCCTCGAGCACTTCGATGCCTGTGAGCCCAGGCATGCGCATGTCGAGAATGGCGGCGTCGAACTTGGCCGCGCCGAGCGATTTCACCGCCGACTTGCCGTCGGGACAAACCACGACTTCGTGCCCGAGTCGGGGCAGCTCGGCCCGCATGAACTCTTGCAACGAGCGTTCGTCGTCGGCGAACAGAATGCGTAATGACTTCGAAGCCAAGGCGAAATCCTCCGGGCAGCGCTGCGTTGTTCGTTGGCGGTCGTCCAAGATCCGACACGACGACCGATGACGATCTCAACCTCTGCCAATTGCGGACTCGTTAGGCCGCCCGTGCGGCCTGGTGTTTCAAAAACTCTTCGCGGGGATCGAGCGTCTCGCTCGTGTCGCCCGAATCGATTTCGCGGATCGGCAGTCGCACCAGGAAGGCGCTGCCGCGGTCGGGGCCGGCGCTCGACGC
The DNA here is from genome assembly GCA_037139885.1 of Planctomycetota bacterium. GTDB lineage: Bacteria > Planctomycetota > Planctomycetia > Gemmatales > Gemmataceae > JAIEPT01. Next base: position 3,058 of record JBAXFO010000472.1, on the reverse strand, counting down.
TTCGATTTCGCCGCCATGCTGGGTGATGATGCGGTGGCTGATCGATAGGCCCAGACCGGTGCCTTTGCCGGTGCGGCTGCGGGTGAAGAACGGCTCGAAGATGTTTTCGAGGATCTCTTCGCTCATGCCGCACCCCGTATCGCGGAACGACAACTCGACCATATTTCCTTTGACGCCCGCCGTGATCGTCACCGTGCCCCCTTCATCCATGCTGTCGAGGGCGTTGACGACCAAGTTCAGAAAAACTTGTTTGATCTCTTGCGAATTGACCCAGGCGTCGAGATAGGGGCTCGGCTCGAAGACGATGTTCTTGCCCTTGGAATTGGGCACATGCTGCACCATGTCGAGTACGCCCTGGATGATCTCGCCCAGATCGGTCTTGTCGCGTTTGCGGTCGCCGCCGCGGCTGAAAGCGAGGAGCTTTTGCGTGATCTCCTTGCAGCGAAACGCTTCCTCCTGAATCATCTTCAGATACTTGTGAATGATCTCTTTCTCGGCCGTCGGGTCGGTGTTGGCCGAGCGCGGGCTGAACAGATCGCCGAGCCGGCTTTCGAGGGCCTCGCTGCAAAAGGCGATGCTCGCCAGCGGGTTGTTGATTTCATGGGCCACGCCCGCGGCCAGGAAACCGACGCCGGCAAGCCGTTCGGAGCGGACCAGCTGCCGACTGCGTTCGTTGACTTGGTTGGCGAGATCGCCGTACATTTCATGGAGCTTGCTCGCCATCTGGTTGTAGGCGTTGGCGAAGCTTTCGATTTCGTCGCCGCTGTTGATGATGAGGCGGTGTTCGAAATCCCCCTGAGCGACGCGACTGACGCCTTGCTCCAAAAGACGGATCGGCTTCACCACCGCCACATACAAGAACCGCTGCAGCCCGAGCATGAAGAACAGGGCCGCGATGCTGGTCGACACCAGGATGATTTGGCTGAAGCGCTGTTCGCGCCGCGACAGATTGACGCGGCTCATCAGTTCGTCCTTGATGTTGCTGATGAGGTCGTCGGTCGCCAGCAACAGTTGATTGATCACTTTGCGAACCTGGGCGCCCTCGTCAAGCAGGTCGAGCGAATAATTCGAGCCGATGCGTGGCTCCATGTCTTTGACGAGGGCGGCATCAAAGCTGGCGATGGCTTTCTCGCAAGCGTCGAGTTGCTGCCGTTCGCGGAAGCCGTTGTCGTCGGACCGGCCTTGGTTCACCGTCTGGTCGAGGGCTTCGCGATATTGTTTCAGTTTCGTGCCCACGTCGGCGACGAGGGCGTCTTTCAGATTTTTGGCTTGCAGGGGGATTTCGCGATGAGTGAGGAGACGGTTGACGGCATCCTTGAAAGCGACGGCCTTTTCCAGCTCGCCCATTTTGCTCTCGACGATTCGCATCGCGGACCGGTAGCCCTGGAAGCCTTTGAGAGCTCCCGCCACCAGAATCCCCATGATGGCCACCACAAGGACCATTCCAATGGCCATCTTGTGACGGATTCGCCAGGTGCAGGCCACGCCCGACCTCCTTGTCCGCGCGCCTCTTCAGGGCAACGGTTTCGCGTCGGCCCAGGCCGTTCATTCCCCTCGATTGAACCGTGACCAAGCGGACGCGAGGCGAAACTGTAGCAGAAGAAAAAAAAAGAAGGGAGAGCAGTTTTGCCGAGAAAAGGGAGCGAGAAAATGGGCGAAAGAGAGGAATTTGGGAGTTGCGTTCGCGGCTCTCCGCAGGAGAGCGCTGCCAGACTGCCAGGTTCGATATCTCGTTCTGTCCGAGCGCCGCCCGAACTCCATCTTCGAGATGGCGCCCCGACAGCGCTTTGCTGACGCACAAGCCGCGAACAATCACGGAGTCGGCCCATATCCTTGCAGCTTGCAACCGATCCAGTCGAGCACTCCCGGAAGGAAGTAAAGCGCGGTGCGAGCGTCATGGCGGCCATGCGGATCGCAGCGGACGGTCACATCGATCCCGCGGGCCCGGGCGATCTCCACGAAGCTCTCGACCTGGGCGTCGAGGTTGAACTGATCTTTCTTGCCATACGCGATGTACATCGCCAGGTCGCCGTTACGGAGGTTGGCGAGGTGTTCCGCGGGATTGTGTTCGGAGAACCCCTGCAGCGCCGGCTGGCCCCAATCGAAAAGCGGTTCGACGAGCGACGACATGCGCACCTTATAAAGCCCGCCGAAATAGATGCCGACCACTTCCCGGCGATCGTTCACCTGCGTGCGCCAGCCCCAGCAGCAGCGATCGAAATTCGCCATGAAGTTGTTGTGGCAGTCGACGTAGCGCAGATTCACCGGCGGATAGATGGCGGCCACGACCCCGACGCGATCGCGGTGCCGCATCCCCAGGTCGAACGAAGCCCCGCCCCCCATGCTGAACCCGGCGAGGACATGAGCCTCGCGTTCGGGGCGGATCGAGAAGTTTTGATGCACCCAGTTCCACACGTCGACCATCAAGTAGTCTTCGAAGTTGCCCGCCTTCGAGTTGATGTAAAAGCTCGAATTGTCGGACCGCCAAAACCCCGCCCGGCCATCAATGCTGCCATCCACGGCAACCACAACCGCCGGCGGCAGCCGGCCCGCGTTGATCGCCCGATCGATCTCGGTCACGCAGTAGAAGAACGACCGTTCATCCTGTGCGAAGCCGTGAAGTACGAAGATGACCGGGTATTTGAGGTTCGCGTTATAGCAGGGGGGCAGATAGACGTACGCATCGCGGCACTGAGCCAGGCTCGGGGAATAGATGCGGCGATCGCGGCCATGGTTGTTTGTGTAATCGAGGATCTGCCCGCGGATGCGGTGCCGGATCACGGAGAACTCAATGCTATCGATGAGCCCGGCTTGAGCGGGCGCGCCGCTGCCGCAAAGGGCCAGTGCGATCAAAAGCCACCGTGCAATTGTTTGCCGCACAAGTTCACCGGAAAAGGATAAGGGAACAACCAAAGGTGACGTCTTTTAAAGAATCGGCGTGAAGCGGGGAGAACTTCGCGGACTGGGCAAAAAGAAGGCGCGAAAGGCGCCGACGGGGGACGGGTTATGCGGAGCTTCGCGGTTGATCCGCGAACTCGAACTTGGACCGCCCCCAACG
>JBAXFO010000471.1:0-4499 GCA_037139885.1 Planctomycetota bacterium | reverse complement strand
GCTGGCCAAAGCGGGACTCAAGACCGCTCCCCGCGCCGACCGGGACGTGTTGTTGCGGCGGGTGACGCTCGATCTCACAGGACTGCCTCCCACGCCGCAAGAGATCGACGCGTTCGTGAGCGATGAAACGCCGACGGCTTACGAGAAGGCGGTCGATCGCTTGCTCGCGTCGCCGCGGTACGGCGAACGCATGACGCTGTTTTGGATGGATCTGGCCCGGTACGGCGATTCGAGCGTTTATCATGCGGATGGCCGACGCGATATGTGGGCATGGCGCGATGGCGTCATTCGGTCCTTCAACCAAAATCAGCGCTTCGATCAGTTCACCATCGAGCAAATCGCGGGCGACTTGCTGCCCGGCGCGACCGTGGCTCAAAAAGTCGCCTCCGGCTTCAACCGCAATCACGCCACCACCGATGAGGGGGGCGTGATCGCGGAAGAGTATCGCGTCGAATACGTCACCGACCGCGTGAAGACGGTTTCCAACACCTGGCTGGCCGTCAGCTTCGAATGCAGCCAGTGCCATGACCATAAGTACGATCCAATTTCGCAGCGCGAGTACTATCAGTTCTACGCGTTCTTCAACAACACCAAAGACGCCGGCATGCAGACTCGCGGCGGCAACTCGGCCCCCATCGTCAGCGTGCCCGACACGGAAGCCGCGACGTTCCTGAAGATCGCCCGCGATACCCGCAAAAACGCAGAAAACCAGCTCGCCAAGCTTCGGGCTGGCTGCGGACAGAGCAAGGCCTTCGGCGCTTGGCTGGCGGCGCAGAAATCGACGGCGGCGCCCCTGACACGTGCCCCCGATTTCTTCGTGCCCCTCGATGAACGCGACAAAGCGAACTTCGCCAGCAGCGCGGATGGGCAGTTGGCTGTCTCGGCGACGCCTCTCGTTCGCGGCAAACGGCCCCAGGGAGACGGCCTCAAGTTCGACGGCAAGACTTCGTTTTCGTTCGCGAACGCCGAGGCGTTCGATGTCGAGAAACCGTTCACGCTCGCGGTATGGGTTCAGCTTCCGGCCAAAGGGGGCGGGCCGATCGTTTCCAGCCTGGATGGCGGCGCCGGCTTTCAGTTCAGCATCGACGACGACGCGCCGACGATCTCGATCAAGGCCGGCCCCAAACAAGCGCTCAAAGTGATCAGCACGACGAAGTTGACGACGACCCCCTGGCAACATGTCGTCTTCCGCAGCGATGGCTCGAAAACCGCGGAGGGCATCACCATCGACATTGATGGCCGACGCGCCGAGATCAAGGTCGTCGACGACGCCTGGAAAGAAGCGGCCGCGTTCGCCAAGCCGAAGCCGTTGCAAATCGCCGCCGGGGCGAACAACGCGAAGTTCAACGGCTCGCTCGACGATTTATGTTTTTACCGCGATCGTTTCAGCGACGAGCAAGTGAAGCTCAGCGCCGGCGATCCGATCGCACGACTGCTCGCCAACCCCGACATGAAGAACCCAACGTTACAAGATTTCTTCCTGCGCACCGTCGAAGGCGAGTATGTGAAGACGCTGCGGGAATGGAGCCAGACGATCGACGACGAACGCAAATTGATGACGGGCGACACCAGCGTCATGATCATGGAAGATTTGCCCGCGACACAGATGCGGCCCACATTCATCCTCAATCGCGGCCAATACGATCAACCCCTCAAGGACAAACAGGTGAAGGCGGGCGTACCGAAGGCGTTGCCGCCAATGCCCGCAGCCGCTCCCGAAAATCGCCTTGGCCTGGCGCAATGGCTCGTGCAGCCCGAGCACCCCCTGACCGCCCGCGTCGCCATGAATCGATTTTGGCAATTGATGTTGGGCGAAGGGCTCGTACGAACCACGGAAGATTTCGGCATGCAGGGAGAAATGCCGAGCCATCCCGAGTTGCTCGATTGGCTGGCGGTCGATTTCACGACGCACGGTTGGGACGTCAAACGCGCCATCAAGCAGATCGTCATGAGCGAAACGTACTGTCAGCATTCTCGGCTCACGCCGGCGCTGCGCGAGGCCGATCCGGAAAACCGCCTCCTCTCACGCGGCTCGCGCATGCGCTTGCAAGGCGAGTTCATTCGCGACGGCGCCTTGTTCGTCAGCGGCCTCCTGGTCGACAAAATCGGCGGGCGCAGCGTCAAGCCCTATCAACCGGTAGGCGTCTGGGAAGAAGTCACCCTCTCGACCGAACTCTACGACCCCGAGCACGGCGACAAGCTCTATCGCCGCTCGATGTACACCTACTGGAAACGTTCCGCCCCGCACCCCGCCATGATGATGTTCGACGCGCCCTCGCGCGAGAAATGCACGGGCTACCGCCCGCGCACGAACACTCCCTTGCAGGCGTTGGTGACGCTCAACGATCCGCAGTTCGTCGAAGCGGCTCGGGCGTTCGCGCAGCGCATCGTCAAGAACGGCGGCGCAAGTTCGGGCGAGCGGATCCAGTTCGCGTTCAAGCACGCGCTGGGCCGCGGCGCGTCGCCGAAAGAAGTTGGCCTGATCGAGACTCTGCTCGCTTCGCAGCGGAGCCGTTTTGAAGCGGACTCCAAAAAGGCCGAGGCGCTGCTCCGCGTCGGCGAAAGCCCGCGCGACACGACCATCCCCGCCATCGAGCATGCCGCCTGGACCATGGTCGCCAGTACGCTTTTGAACCTCGACGAGTTTCTGGTCAAAAACTGATCGAACGTCGCACACGACTTGAATCGCTCGCACGGAACTCTTTCTATGAACCCGGAAATCTCGCGCCGCCTGTTCCTCCGCAATTCCGCGACGTCGCTGGGCGCAGCCGCCCTCACAGCTCTCGCCCAACCCCGCGCCCTCGCCAACCCCCCGGCGAACGGTCTGCATCTGCCCGCCAAGGCCAAACGCGTCATCTATCTTTTCCTCGCCGGTGGTCCGTCGCACATCGACATGTTCGACTACAAGCCCGAACTTCGCCGTATCCATGGCATGCAGCTTCCCGCGTCGATCCGCATGGGCCAGCGCATCACGGGCATGACGAGCGGTCAGACATCGTTCCCGTGCGTCGCTCCGATGTTTCGCTTCGCCCGCTACGGCCAATCGGGGGCATGGGTCAATTCGGACATTTTGCCGCACACCGCGGGCATCGTCGACGACATCGCGATCGTGAAGTCGGTCTACACCGAAGCGATCAACCACGACCCCGCCATCACTTACATCACCACCGGCGCCCAGCAACCGGGCCGGGCCAGCATGGGGGCCTGGCTGAGCTATGGCCTCGGCTCGGAAAACGAAAACATGCCCGCCTTCACCGTCATGATTTCGCAGGGCAGGGGACAGAAGCAGGCGCTTTACTCCCGGCTCTGGGGCAGCGGCTTTCTTCCCTCGCGGCATCAAGGCGTGCAACTTCGCAGCGCGGGCGAGCCGGTGCTCTATCTTTCGAATCCCGCGGGCGTCGATCCGGCCGCGCGCCGCGACCAACTCGATATCCTCGCGGAACTCAATCGCGGCACGTCCGACCGCTTCGGCGATCCGGAAACCCAAGCACGCATCACGCAATACGAAATGGCCTACCGCATGCAAACCGCGGTCCCCGATCTCGTCGATCTGCGCAGCGAACCCAACCACATCGCCAACCTGTACGGCCCCGACGCTCGCCGACCCGGGAGTTTTGCGTACAACTGCATTCTCGCTCGCCGCATGGCCGAGCGCGGCGTCCGCTTCATCCAACTCTTCCACCAGGGCTGGGATCAACACGGCGTCCTGCCTCGCAATCTGCGCCTGCAATGCGAAGACATCGATCACGCCTGCGCGGGCCTGATCCGCGACCTCAAACATCGCGGCATGCTCGAAGACACCCTGGTCGTTTGCGGCGGCGAGTTTGGCCGCACGATTTATAGCCAGGGAACGCTCACCGCCACCGATCACGGCCGCGACCATCACGGCCGTTGCTTCACCACCTGGCTCGCAGGCGGCGGCGTCAAAGGAGGCGTCGAATACGGCCGCACCGACGACTTCTGCTACAACATCGTCGAAAATCCGGTCCACATTCGCGACCTCAACGCCACCATCCTCCACTGCCTCGGCATCGACCATCGCCGTCTGACCTACCGCTACCAGGGCCTCGATCAACGCCTGACCGGCGCCGAAGAAGCCCGCGTCGTTCATGAGATCCTCGCCTGAGCGGCGCTGTCGAACGGTAGTTCGGTCCGGCAAAAACGCCGGCGCCGCGAACGATACCTAGATCGCCCTGCCTGCGATTTTATTTCGGAGCCCCCGCATGCTCACGTTCCGCACCGCGATTGTCGTCGTCGCATCGTTCGCGTTTCTTCTGCCGCTGTCTGCCGAAGACTGGCCGCAATTCCGTGGCCCTACCGCGTGCGGACTCTCGCGCGAGACCGATCTGCCGCTCACCTGGGGCGGGCCGAAGGACGAGAACGTGATCTGGTCCGCGGCTCTCCCCGGCAGCGGCCTGTCCAGTCCGATCACGTGGAAAGACCGCATCGTTGTGATGGGCACGTCCCGAAAGGACGAGGGCGAAAAAGCGGGAAGCAAA
>JBAXFO010000470.1:0-4516 GCA_037139885.1 Planctomycetota bacterium | reverse complement strand
CTATAGGTCATTGTTGATCCGCCAAGGAATGGGTTAACCGCGACCCGGCAGCAGAGCAAGGCCGCATCCGATCGGCAAACGTCACGACCGGACCAAGGTTCTCCGCGTCCCCCAACACGCCGCCCAGCGACATCACGGCATCCCGAAGTTCCCCGCAAATCTGCTTGGCGGCCGCCTTCGTCGCCGGCAAGTGGGCGTAGCCGAGCGGAGCGCCGATGGTGAGCCGCAATTTCGCCGGCCGGGGAAACCACGCCCCTTTCGGCAGGGCGGCATGCGTCCCCGAAAGATGACACGGCACGACCGGCAGCTCGCGCCCGGCCGCCAGCAACGCCACCCCCGGTTTGAACTCTCGAGGCGCCGAGCCGCCGGAACGCGTCCCTTCCGGAAACATGATCAGAATGTTTCCTGAAATTCGCAACAGATGAGCGCAAACGCTCAAACAGCGCATGGGAGCGTGATGCCGATCGAACGGCACGACGTTCAGCGCCACGGCCGCCAAAAATCCGATCGAGGGGCTCGTGCAGAAGTAATCGCGGGCGGCCGCCGGAAACGCGTTGTCCAGCCGGCCGACCGGGATCGCCGCCAGCAGACACAACGCATCGAGATGGCTCGCATGATTCGCGATCAAAACGAACGAACCGTCGGCTGGCAAATTTTCGCGGCCGACGATCGTGAAGCGATGGAAAAACCGCAACCAACCGCGCACGACCAACGCCGCCAGGGCACGCGCCGCCGAAACGAAAACGTTCGGCTTGCGCGGAAAGGCGTCGAGACGCTCGAGCAGAGCGGGGTCGAGGTCGGCGGACGGATCGTAATGCCAAGGCTCCATCATGAGTCCCCGTTCGAGATTCCCGACATCGTCGCTTCGTCGCCAAGCAAGCCTCACCACGGCGCCAGGCCATGACGGAAACGTACGTAATGAAAAACAAGCGGCGCCACATAAATCAAACTGTCGATCCGATCGAGAACGCCGCCATGGCCGGGAATCGCAGCGCCCATGTCTTTGACGCCCAAATCCCGCTTGATCACGCTCATCACCAGATCGCCCAACGTCGCGCCAAGGCCCACGCACAGGCCGATCGCCAGGCAATCGCGCGGCGTGGAATCGGCCCCTGCAAACAACAACGCCCAAGGCAGCAACAGCGACACGCCCAGCGCGCCCACCGCCCCTTCCCAGGTTTTCTGCGGACTGACGTTCGAGCACAGTCGATGGCGCCCGCAGAATTTGCCGCAGGCATACGCCGCGACATCGTGCAATTCCACGGCCAACACCAGATATCCCAGGTACAAATAGGCGTTGTGAGAATTGGCGAACATCGCAAGATGGCCGAACATCCAGCCGAAATACATAAACCCAAGAACCGCGAAGGCCAGCGTTTGCAGTTGCCCCTGGCTGCGGTTTCGCAAAACAGGAACGATCGCCAGCGCCGCGATCGCGAAAACCGGCATGGCCATGAACAAGCTCAAGCAGCCCGGAGCGCCGGTTGCGGGATCGTTCATGAGCGTGGCGCCCCCCATGGCGATGAGGCCCACGATCGCTGTCGCGGTCATGAGGGAATCGCGTTTCAGTCCGCTCGCGCGGGAAAATTCTGTAAAGCCGAGAATTGCGATGAACGTGAGAAAGACGATGACCGTCTCGCGTCCCAGGAAAAAGACCAGGAGCAAGATCGGCACGATGACGAGCCAGCTACGATACGCCGCCCATGCATGCCGAACGTTCTTTCGCAGGCCCCAAGTCAGACCCGTCAAGACGACGCCGGCCGCCGCCAGCACGCCCGCAGCCGCGGCGGCGAAAATGAGAAAAACCGGACTTTGCAGAGCCAGAGTCGGCGACACGCGTCAGTCCTCCGGTCGCGGCCCCAAGCTACGCAGAGCCCGCAAAATCTTTTCCAGGCGTACCCAAATGGTCTGCACGCAGCCGACGATGATAAACAGCAACGTCCCATCGAGCACGCTCAAGCTGCCGTAATACACTTCTTCGCCTAACCAAAACAGCCCAAAAGTCAGCCACGAGCCGACATGCAGCGCCACCATCCGCCACGGCTTGGCCATCACGCCGCTGAACTCGCGCTGCACGCCCACCGCCTGCCCGAGCGTCCCCACATACGCCACCAACAGGGCAAAGATCGCAACCCAATAGCCCGCGAGCACATGACACAACCCGCTATGGGCGACGCCGACAAAGATGAGCACATCGGAAATCCGATCGGGCAATTCGTTCGCGATCTCCCCCGACCGACTCGCCTTATTTGCCGCCAACGCCACCATGCCATCGAGCATATTCAGCCACAACCGCCCATAACAAAACCCCACCGCCACGATGAGCAGCCACGGCCAATCCCCGGCCCACCAAAAACAAACCGCCGCCGCCGCCGAAGCCACGATCGACGCATATGAAACCGTATTCGGATGAATCCCTCAACGCACGCAAACATCCACCGCGGCCCGAGCCGTCCGCCGGAAGATATCCGCGATGGGTCGCCGCCACGTGGGCTGATAATCGCTGGTTGAGGTCATGGAGTTGAGCCTGGATCGGACGGAGAGATTTGCTGTCGATATATCCGAACGCCCGCCGACGCCAACATAAGGTCGGCGTGAAACGGAACATCGTCGAAAGCCAGCAATTTGCAACTGCTGAGTGGAATGCGGAGGTGTCAGGCGTCGTCCAGGCTGAATTTTCGGGCGCTATCGTTGCAGGTAGCCCGACGCGTCAGCGCGGGTTGACGGCATCCCTCGCTGACGCGTCGGGCTTCCAGGGATGCCGTCAGAACCCGAAAGGTTAGCTTGGACGAAGCACTACGGTAAACGTCGCAGCTTAGCGGGTGCCGGAGGTTGGGATAATGGGGCTAGTCGGGGCGATGATCTGTTCGGTGTAGTTGCACATGAAGCGGTAGCTGCTGCCGGCGCCCTGATGGTTGGCGACGGTTTCGTCCGTGCCGAGGCGGACGCTTTCGACGCGGCCTTTGGCGATGTCGAAGACGAGTTGGCCGCTAAGGCGCTTCTGCAGGAGGGGGACTTTGTCGGCGGCGGCGGTCGGGGGATTCTTGATCGTCGTCGAGAGTTCGATGGTGGCTTTTTCGCCGTCGATTTTGATGAGCTTCGCAAGTTGTTCGGCCTGGAATTTTTCGCCCAGGCCCAGGGGCGGATCGAGCGTGAGGGTGTAGGGGCGGAGCCAGGCCTGACCTTCGCGAACGGCCTGGCCCGGGAGAACGAGAACGAACGGCGGCTCGGCGTCGTACTTGCCTTTGGGGCCTGATTTCACTTCCAGAACCCGCCCCAGGCGATCGACGCGGATGACGGCCACGGGGACATTGATGAACTTGATCATGCCTTTGAGTTCCGGCGTGCTTTTGGCGAGATCGTTCGAATCGAAGACGAGCGCGCTCCCCGGTCGGTTTTGCTCGTTCTTTAGACTCGACAGCGATTGTTCGATGGTGGCGTTGCCGTCGGCGTCGACGTCGAGCACGCGCCAGTTTTTCGTGATGACGAGCTTCGACGTGATTTCGTTCGGGGCGCCCGAAATGGTCTCGGTCACCGCGGTCGTGTGTTCGACGCGAGTCGTCAAAACCTGGCCTTTCGCCCAGCTGAAGGTCCAGGCGGTTTGGGCGTCGGCATGAGCGGCAAGTGCGCAAACCAGGGCGGCGGCGATAAAACCTTGACGAAACATGGGAATCCTTTCACAAACGGGAGCCATCCTTCGCGGAGCGTGCCCGCTCCACGTGCCACGAAGTTACCAAACCCCCGAAATTCGTTCCAGATCAACCCGGGCGCTTGCTTTCCGGGTGAAGAGTCGCGAAGCTAAGACGAACCCCGAGGAGAGCTCTCCCGTTCCTCATTCCTTCATCGAGCGTCGTCATGGCCGAGCATCCCGAACATCAACCGTACATCCCCGCGGAACAAGACATTCCCGAGTTCACGTTTTCCGCAGTCGCTCTCGGGGCGGCGCTCGGGATTCTGTTCGGCGCGTCGTCGCTTTACCTGGTGCTGAAAGTCGGCATGACAGTCTCCGCGTCGATTCCCGTGGCCGTGCTGGCGATCACGCTCTTTCGCGGGCTCAGCGGCGCGTTTGGATTGCGGCAGGCGACGATTCTCGAAAACAACATCACGCAAACCACGGGCTCGGCCGGCGAATCGATCGCGTTCGGCGTCGGCGTCACCATGCCCGCGCTCATGTTGCTCGGCTTCGAAATGGATGTGGGCCGGGTCATGGTCGTGTCGGCCCTCGGCGGGTTGCTCGGCATCTTGATGATGATTCCGCTGCGGCGCGCGTTCATCGTGAAGCAGCATGGCACTCTCAAATATCCCGAAGGGACGGCGTGCGCCGAGGTGCTCATCGTCGGCGAACAAGGCGGCTCGTCGGCCAAGACGGTGTTCGCCGGCTTCGGGATCGCGTTCCTTTATCAGTTTCTCTGGCAGGGCATGAAGCTGTGGAAGGACACCGCCAGCCAGGGCCTGTCATGGTTCAAGGGGGCGGCGCCGGCGATCGAGGTGAGCCCTGCCCTGCTCGGCGTCGGCT
>JBAXFO010000469.1:0-4525 GCA_037139885.1 Planctomycetota bacterium | reverse complement strand
CGGGAATGGCGTCGCACGGTTCGCACGGCAAACGTTTGCGGCCCATGGCGAGGCCGCGGTTTTGGGTGGAGAGAGGTGGGTAACGGTCTCGCACGGTGGGAGTGTAAAAGCAACTCCAGCACAAACCTCGCGAACGGGCCACGGGACGACGGTCGCAGTGTCGGCACAACATTTCGAACCCTCCTCAAAGGATGACAGATTGACTTTTTGAACGGCGGTTTACTCAGGCGGCCCGGCGCGGCTCGGTCGCCTGCTCCTCGATTTCGGCCAAGAGCTGCCGGCGCATTTCGGAACGTGGAGCGTCGTCGAACCAGTGGATGAACGCGGAGCTGGCCAACGCTTCGTCGAGCAGATCGTCCGCGGAACAGCACAGCCGGCGAAACGCGAGATGGAGCACCCCCACGCGGTCGAGTCCGTGCCCCTGCCACAAGGCGAAACCGATCGCACAGGCCCCTTCGACAGGGGCGTCGGCGAAGATCGCCAGGGGCATGGGCTCGGTGGTCGTTCCTTGCACGAGCCGTGGATCGTCATCACGAAGAGCGGTCGCGAGGGCGCTCAAGGCGTTCGGCGAAAGCAGCGGTGCGATGCCGAATTTCCAGACACGTTGCCATCGATTCATGGCGTTTCCTCCCGCGGCCCGTTCGTGACGTCGACGGAGATACTGTACACTAGTTCATATCTTCGTGTCAATATCAATGCGCAGAAATGGCGATAATCTTCCGAAAACGGGCCGAATCGCTGTCATATTTAGACTTTTGTGACAAATGTCGGCCTCGCATCCCCGGCAGCTGGAGGCGAATTCGGGAGCCGAAGGTCGTTTCGCCGGGTTTGCGAGATGCGGGCGTAAAATTCTTGTGATGTTCGACTTGACAGATTTTCCGGGGAGCTTATACGTCCGGCCTCTGTTGGAGCCTTTTGCGTAGGACCATGCCAAGGCGCTTCCGGTGAAGCGTCGAATCCGCGGGGGGAATCGCGGAGCAGGGCCGCGCTCGCAGCCGGGGGAAGTTGACATGCAAATCAGCCATTGGGGATGCTGGACGGTTCGTTCGCTGCGGGTGGCGGCATTGACTGCCGGGCTCGCATGGGGAACGTCGTCCGCTTGGGCGCAGAGTTCCGGCCTGCCGGCAGCGAGCCAGGGCGCGGCCACGAAAAAAACCTTCACCAAAAACACCACCTTCAATCTGCCCATCCAGATGGATGAGCGGACGCGGTCGTCGCTTCGCGAGGTGCAGCTGTATGTCAAGAGCGGCGCCAGCGATTGGGTCCGCCAGGAGGTCGTCGGGCCGCAAACGCCCTTTTTCACTTATAAAGTCCCGCAAGACGGCGAATATTGGTTCGCTCTCGTGACCGTGGATCGCGCCGGCAAGGCCGAGCCGAGCGACATCAACGCCAAGCCGCCCGCGCTGCGCGTCGTCGTCGATACGCGCGGACCCGTTCTGGAAACGGCGCTCGCCATCGACGGCAACGAACCCGTTTTGCGCGTCAACGTCATCGACGCCAACCCCGATCTGCAATCGATCCGCGCGGTGGTTCTCACCGAACAGGGCGACCGGGCGCTCGCGCCGCTCCCCGGCCAACCGAATTGTTTCCGACTCAGCTCCGTCGATTTGAATCTCACGCTCCGCGTGACGGCCGCCGACTTGAGCGGCAACATCACGTCGAAAGACATCGCGGGCCGCGAGCTCGTACCGCCGAATGGGTTGGTCCGCAACGATGGGGCGTCGTCGGTGCTGCCGGTATCGAGTCCGTCGCCCGCTTTGACGCCGCCGCCGGGACTGCCCGGCGCGCTGCCGCAAGGCTCGTTCGCGCCGCCGACGTTCAGTCCGCCGCCTTCGTTCAATCCCGCGCCGCCGCCGGGCAACATCAACAGCACGGTTTATCGGCCGGCGATGGACACGGGCGATCGCCCGGCGAACCGCAAGATCATCAACACCACGCACGCGTCGATCGATTACCGCATCGACACCGTCGGCCCCTCGGGCATCGGCCGCGTCGATATTTACCTGACGCCTGATAAAGGCCAGAACTGGACCAAAGTCGCCGAAGACACCGACAAACGAACGCCTGCCGAGATCGATCTGCCCGGCGAAGGCCTCTTCGGCATCCGCCTGGCGATCACCAACGGCAACGGCTTCGGCGGCCGGGCTCCCAAGGCGGGCGATCGCCCCAGCTTCTTCATCGAAGTCGACGCGACATCGCCCTTCGTTCAGCTGCAACCCATCGACATGGTCGCCGGCTCCGGAGCCATCGACATTCGCTGGACCGCGAGCGACAACAACATGGCCGCCGAACCGGTCACCATCTCGTACCGCACCCGGGCCGACGCGTCGTGGCAGCCGGTCGTCCGCAACATCAAGAACGACGGCGTCTATCGCTGGGCTTTCCCCCGCGACATCGGCCCGCAGTTCTTCCTGAAGCTCGAGGTCGTCGATCAGGCCGGCAACGTCACCAAAGTCGAGACGCCGACGCCGATCCTGCTCGATCAAACCGAACCGGAAGCGACGCTCGTCGACGTCACCGGCGTGCAGAACCGCGGCGCCTCGCCCTCGGCGCCCCCCATGCTCGCCCCGGGCCGCAACTAAGATCGCTTTGTCGGGGTGGATTGAGCCCGCAGGCGAAGCCCACCGAATAGCCAAGACGCTTCTCCCCTTTCGATCGCGAAAGAGGAGAAGCGTCTTTTTTTGGTTCGTGCCTGATCGCAAGAACGATCCTCGCCCATTTGACAGCCCCCCGTTTTCGGCCTAGGGTTTGGACGGTTGATCATCAATTTTGAATACTGTTGTCTTCGCAGGGGTCTTGTCATGGAAATGGAATATCTTGTCGCTCTGGGCAGCGTCATCGCGGTGGTCTGCATCTATTTTTGGGTCGTTCGGGCCAAGCCGAAGCCGACCGACAACTAACGTCGTCCTCATGGACGGGCTTTCGAGCTTGTCGCAGTCCGATGCTTCGGATTGCGGCAGGCAAAATCGCTCACGGACGATATGATGCGCTAATGACGCCGATCTATCTCGACAACGCCGCCAGCACGCCCCTTCGGCCCGAAGTTTGGGAGGCGATGCGGCCCTGGGCGCTCAAAACCGGGAATCCGGCCAGCAGCCATGCATTCGGCCGCAGCGCCCGCCAGGCCCTTGATGACGCACGCACGCGTGTCGCCCATTGCCTCGACGCCGATCCAGACGAAATTCTTTTCACCAGCGGCGCCACCGAAGCCAACAACCTCGCTCTGTTCGGGCTCGTCGGCGATGCGCCCGGTTCCCTCGCCAGCGCTCCCGTCGAACATCCCTGCGTCACCGAACCGCTGCAAAGACTGGTCGCCCGCGGGTTCACGTCTCTGAATCTGCCGGTGCAAGCGAACGGCGTCGTTGGACCCCTGCCGTCGACATGGCCCAGCGATCTGCGTCTGGCGACCTTGATGCTCGCCAACCACGAAACGGGCTCCCTGCAACCGGTCGCCCCTTTTCGCAGCCATCTTCCCGCGAAACTGCCGCTGCATTGCGACGCCGCCGCCGCGGTGGGGAAAATTCCCGTCTCGTTCCGCAGTCTGGGCGTTTCGACGCTCACGCTGTCGGGCCACAAATTTCATGGACCTGCGGGGATTGGCGTGTTGATCGTGCGCCGGGGCGTGCGTTTGCATCCCCTCTTCGCCGGCGGCCATCAACAGCATGGCAAACGCCCCGGAACCGAGGCCGTCGCCCTTGCCGTCGGTCTGGCGGCGGCGCTCGAATGGGCCTGTCAAAACCTCGAACGCCATGCGGCGCACGTTCGTCAGCTGCGCGAGACGTTTGTGCAGCTGCTCGATCAACTCGCGGGGCCGCTGGTGATTAATGGCTCGGGCGACGGTTTGCCGCACGTGGTCAACGTGTCCTTCCCGGGCCTCAAAGCCGACGCTTTGCTCATGGCTCTGGATCTTGCCGGCGTCGCATGTTCAACGGGGTCCGCATGTTCCAGCGGGTCGCTGCTGCCCTCGCCGGTGCTGCGGGCGATGGGCGCTCCCCCGGAAATCTTGCATGCGGCCATGCGTTTCAGCTTCAGTCCGCTGCTTGAGGCCGCCGAGGTCGCCGAGGCGTCTCGCCGTATCGCCAAATGCGTCAACCGGTTACGTCGACTGGCCGGCGTCGCGGACGACGGCTTTGCCTGACTTCCCATTTGTGCCGTAAACGATTTTGCGATAATACGTTACGATTTCCCATCCTGCTGTACGATTGGTCGGCGATTCGGTAGAATACCAAGGTTCGAGAGTGCGCTCGCCGGGGCCGTCGATGGAGCGACGGAAACCGCGAAATTCCAAGCTTTGCGACGCGCTGCGGACACCGGATAGCAACGCCGTCATGAGCGCCACGATCCCTCTTCGAACTCTGCTTGGCCTTGCCGAACAGCGCCCCGCCTGGGAAGCGCTCGAAGACCTCGTTGACGCGTCTCGCGACGCTGCGGCATCGAGTTCGCTGGTCCTCTTGCACGGCCCTTCCGGCAGCGGCAAGTCGTTCCTCGTCAATCAGATCGCGCAACGCCAGGCGGACGCCGGGAC
>JBAXFO010000468.1:0-4537 GCA_037139885.1 Planctomycetota bacterium | reverse complement strand
TCGTCCGAGCCCTACGGCAAAGGCTGGCTGCTTAAAGTGAAAGTCGCCGCCAGCGCCGGCTCCAACCTCAAATCCCCCGCCGAATACGAACGCCAGATCGCCACGCAAGGCCACTAATCCTCATGGCGAATCCCGCCGGGTGGGTTGCGCCTGCAGGCGAAGCCCACCCGGCGGGATCGCTCGCTCCGAAGCCCGCTTCGTCCGCGGGCGTTGTCAGACATTTCATACGCCGAAAAATGCGCTGAAGTCGACGTTCGCCGCGGGCCGATGTTGTTGTGCGGCGCCTCGCCGCGGAGTTCTCATCGGGCCATGAAACGCACCGCCACGCCATCGACGAGCCGCGACTGGACCGTCTACGTCATCCGTTGCCGGGATCGATCGCTCTACACGGGCATCACCACGGATCTCGACCGTCGGCTGCGCCAGCACAATGCCGGCCGCGCCTCGCGGTACACGCGCAGCCGTCTCCCCGTCAAGCTGGTTCATCGCGAAGCCCAGCCCGACCAGAGCACGGCCCTGAAGCGAGAGCTGGCGATCAAGAAAATGTCGCGAGCGCAAAAACTCGCGATGATAGGGCAGAATACCCGTAGGGTGGGTTGAGCGGAGCGAAGCCCACCGAAAGGTTGGAAGCTTTTCCCAATTTCCAATGACGATATTGGCTTCAGTTCGCAACCCTTCGGTGGTCCTCGCCTGCCCGCTCCACCCACCCGACTTTTCCTTAACGCTTCACAGCATGTTTCTCGCTTTTGGCGAGAAACAAGGGCAGCACGTAGGTCGCGGCGGCGTGAGCGGCGACGCCGATCCCCCAGCCGAGCAACGGCCACTGGAACCAATACGTCCCCCGAAACGTGGCGAGGTTGATGCCGATGAGGACGGCGTTGACGATCAGAAACGCGGCCAGGTGAATAAGAAATCCGAAACGGGCGTTGGGTTTCGTTCGCGAGGGGCTCATGGGGGTCGCTCTCCGGGATTGTTGGCGCGGTCGTTGGAGCGCGCAGCGGTTCCATGTCTTGATCGGCAGCCGAGCGCCAGCGCCATCAGTCGATACAATGGCCACGTCGGCGGATGCACGGAGCATGCGCCGCTTGTGCGGATTCTACCGTGAAGGGATGTGCGTGTGGCGTTTCTTGGCGATGTGCCGGAAGGGTATCGGCAGTTTTATTTCGTGAATGCGGGCGGGCCGGCGCGTGCCGTCGTCAGCAGGGAAATCATCCTCAAAAAGTGGCAACTCGTCACGCTCGATTGCATGCATCGAGTGCTGCTGCCGAAATTTCAGAAGGCGGCAAAAATCGGCTGCGGCTTTTGCGGCGGCCTCGATCCGCTGGCGTGACCCCTTCAACTCGGGCTCTTCGTGTGCCAGTAGGCCCAGAGAATGAACAGGGCCTGCAGCGGCAGCCGCAGCAGATGCACGATGGGCGGAGCCGGGATCAGGTCTTGATGCTGATAGACGTAAATGTTCGCCGGGAAGATGGCGATCATGAGGGCGATGATGCCCCAGGCGGCCCAGCGTGACGTTCGGGGAACGAGCAGAGCGGCGCCCAGGGCCATTTCGAAGAAGCCGCTGAGATAGACCAATTCCCGGTGCAGCGGCAACCACGGCGGCATGATGCGCACATAAAAATCGGGGTTCACGAAATGCATCGCCCCCGCGACGACCATGAAGGTCGCCAACAGATACTTGGAAATCGACTTCATGGCGTCACCGGTTTGCCGCATCGCCTGAGGCGCGGGTCATTGCATTTCATGCGTTCGGCATTTGCAATTGAGGAAGTGACCCGGCTCGCGGGCGCATTTGCCCTTACACTGATGCGGCTCGCTGCCGCCGTGAATGTAGGTGCAGGTTTTGTTGCAGCGGACGACTTTCTTCTTGGTCGCGGTCGGTGGCGTTTTCGGTTCTTCGGACATATTAAGTTTTCCCTGAAAGCCATGGGGCAGCCGGAGCGTCTCACTTTATCTTACGCGGCGCACGCTCTTTCGCGATAGGGCGACCTCATTTCCCGTCCGCAGGCTCCCTTCGCCCTCCCCGCAATCGCCTCAGGGCAAATACGTAAAGACCGCCCCAAAACGCCGGGGATCGGGGAGTTCCTGGGGCAGGAAGCGGCGTGCCTCGAGGCATGGCCGCAAATCGACAAATTGCCCGCCGGCCTCGCTCGATTCGTAGCCAGCCATGAGAACCGCGAGCGTATCCCAGGCGAGCAGCGGGCCCGATTGCGGGGCGCGATCCGGTTCCAGAATGCAGTCGACGGCATCGTTGATTTCGTTGACATAACCGTGCGCGTGAAACGGATTGGGCCGGGGAAACGATGTCCCTTGCGGCGTGGGGAGTTTTTCGCGAAACAGCAGTTTGCCGGCCACGCGGGCGTCGGGAAGGAAGAGTTCGTGCTCGTTGTTGGGGTTGACGCGGAGATCGTATTGGCCGAGCGAGCGGCAAGCGACCGTCGTTGCGAGCGAGCAACAGGACACGGGTACAGCCCCTGCCCCGCCGGGGCAGAATGGCTAGAATTCCGCAATCGCCCCTCAGAGGAATGGATCATGCAACCGCGCGGTCAGCTTTGGTTTGCGTTGGAAGGCATCTGCAACGACTTCCGCAGCTTTTCGGGCCTCGACAAGAAGGAGGCCCTGGAAGTGTTGGTTGTCGTGTTTTCGAACATGCTTGCGGATCAGAAAAAGGAGTTGGCGGAATTGACCGGCGGCTCCGAAGCGCCTCAGGCCCCGTAAGAAATCCCCCCTGGAGACCGATTCAGGTCGACGGCAAAGTTCGCAATTTCGCCAGGGGGCGAGTCAGGCTCTGGCGCACGTCTTTTTGGCCCTCCCACGGATCGCTCTTCAGCGCCCGCAGACGAGCGGCCAAATTCCGAATCGTAAAGTGATCGGACGACATCTTCGCGTTCAACTCTTGCCACGCCAAGGGGACCGAAACCGGCGCGCCGGGGCGGGCGCGGGGCGAATAGGGAAGAACAGCCGTCGCGCCGCGGGCGTTGCGTAGATAATCGACGTAGATTTTCCCGGGCCGGGCCGCCTTCGACATGTTGGCGGTGAAGTGGATCGGAGCGGCGGCCACGATCAACTCGGCCACGCGTTTGCAGAACGCCTTCGCTTCGGGCCAGGAATGGCGGCGTTCGATCGGCACGACGAGATGCAGCCCTTTGCCGCCTGTCGTTTTGACGAAACTTTCGAGGCCCAGATCGAGCAGGAATTGGCGGACCATGGCGGCGCCGTCGATCACTTTGCGCCAAGGGAGTTCGGTGTCGGGATCGAGATCGAAAATCAGACGATCGGGCGCTTCGAGTTTATCCGCACGCGAACCCCAGGCATGCACTTCGAGCGCCCCGATCTGAGCCAGCGAGATGAGGCCGGCGACATCGTCGACGAGGATGTAGTTGGCCGTCTTGTTGTTTTCGCGAATCGGAATCTGCCGAAACGCTTCGGGCGTCCCGACGGCGGGATGCTTTTGGAAGAAGCACGCCTTCGCCCGTCCGTCCGGGCAGCGCACGAGCACGAGCGGGCGATCCGCCATGTGCGGCAAGATCCACTCCGCGACGCTGCTGTAATACGACGCAAGTTCAAGCTTCGTAATTTCGTCTTCGGGATAAAGAATCTTCTCGGGACTCGTCAGGCGAACGTCCAGAAACGTCTTCGTCGCCACATCATAAGGAATCGTTTCAGCGGCGGTGCGAGCCTTCGCTGGCGGCCGGCTGACGCGCGTCGCCGCGGGCGCTGGCTTGGCTTTTTGCGGCGCCGATTTACGACGTCCCGTCTTCGCGACCGGAGTCGCCTTCGCTTTGCCACCCCAAACCCAATCGCGGTCGGCGGCGATCTGTTCGAGATCACGTCCGCTTACGACGCTGAGCGGCGCCGAAGCGACGATATCGCCTGCCGTCCCTTCCTTGGCCCAGTCGTCGCGTTCTTTAAAGAGCAGCCATTGTCGCTCGTCGCCGTTGGTGCGTTTGCCGCCGCCGGTCCGCACCAGCATCCAGGCTCCGTTGAGCTTTTCGCCGTGCAAGACGAACTTCAAGCGACCCTCGCGATAATCGTCCGCCGCGTCGCCTTTGGGCTCCCACGTCCCGCGATCCCAGAGCATGACCGTGCCGCCGCCGTACTCGCCTTGCGGGATGATGCCTTCGAACGAACCGTAGGCGACGGGATGATCTTCGACGTGCATCGCCAGGCGTTTCACCGTGGGGTCCAGATGCGGCCCTTTCGGCACGGCCCAGCTTTTAAGAACGCCGTCGAGCTCGAGACGAAGGTCGTAATGAAGATGACTTGCGTGATGCTTCTGAATGACGAACGAATGGCCGCCCCGCGCGCCCTTTTTACCTGAGGGCTCGGGGGTTTTGTGAAAATCGCGTTTGCGCCGATAATCTTCAAGGCTCACGAACGCACCTGGGTTGCAAGACCCCTAAATAAGTGAGCTCGATTCGGCTGAGGTAGCCCGACGCGTGAGCGAGGGTGAACGGGGATGGCCCTGACGCACGACGAAGGTCTCGACCGCGCCACCCTCGCTCACGCGTCGGGCTTCCAGCGAAACCGCGCACGG
>JBAXFO010000467.1:0-4546 GCA_037139885.1 Planctomycetota bacterium | reverse complement strand
TCAATCAGCACGCCAAGTGGCTCAAGACGTGCAATCACATCCCGTGGCGGCGGCCCGTCGCGTCGCTCAACTACTTCCTCAGCTCCCACGTTTGGCGGCAAGACCACAACGGCCTCAGTCATCAGGACCCGGGGTTCATCGACCACGTCGTCAACAAAAAGGCCGAGGTCGTCCGCGTGTATCTGCCGCCGGACGCCAACTGCCTGCTGTCGGTGACCGATCATTGCTTACGCAGCCGTAACTACGTGAATGTCGTCGTCGCCGGCAAGCAGCCCGCCCCGCAATGGTTGACGATGGAGCAGGCCATCAAGCATTGCACCGTGGGCCTGGGCATCTGGGAATGGGCCTCGAACGACAAGGGGGACGAGCCCGATGTGGTGATGGTCTGCTGCGGCGACGTGCCGACGCTCGAAACGCTGGCGGCGGTGGAATTGATCCACAAACACCTGCCCGAGATCAAGGTTCGCGTCGTCAACGTCGTCGACCTGATGAAGCTGCAACCCCAGGCCGAGCACCCCCATGGCCTTTCCGACCGCGACTTCGACGTCCTCTTCACGAAGGACAAGCCCGTCATCTTCGCGTTTCACGGCTACCCATGGTTGATTCATCGCCTGACCTATCGGCGGACGAACCACAAAAACATCCACGTCCGCGGCTTCAAAGAAGAGGGGACGACGACGACCCCCTTCGACATGGTGGTGATGAACGATCTGGATCGATTCCATTTGTGCGAAGATGTGATCGACCGCCTGCCGCAACTTGGCGCCAAGGCCGCGTACTTCAAGCAGGCGATCCACGAGAAGCTGATCGAACACAAGGAATACATCAAAATGCACGGCGACGACATTCCGGCCATCGCCGGCTGGAAGTGGGGCGCGAAGGAATCCGCCAAGACGCGCGGCACGTCCACGGAAGGGGACAATGTCTAATTCACCGTGCGCGATTGTCGATGAAACGAAAACTGCGAAACAGCAGCGGTTCTTCGACCAGGACGGCGCGAGTCACACCCGCCAAGGCCGGATGATCGGCAAACAACTGATTCGGCAAAATGAGTGCGGCCCTGGTCATGGATCACTTCACCTTCGCAAACGGATCGCCAGCCGCACCTATCTATAGCCTTGAACGTCGAAATTGAACGCACGAGCATTCGTCGATCTCCGACGGCGTCATAATCGGATCCTTCCGAATAAAACTCCCGGGTTCGCCAATCTCCCATTCGCCCTGCGGCTTTCTGAGTATTCGTTGGATCGCCGCATCCGTTAGACTGACGCCATGTCGACGGCAATTCCAAAATCGCCTGCGAAGGACGTGGCTCTCGTGCCGAGGGGCCTTCGGGTCCTGCTCGTCGACGATCAAGCCATCGTCGGCGAAACCGTGCGCCGGATGCTGGCTGACGAACCGGGGGTGGAGTTTCACTTTTGCCAGAATCCAGCCGAGGCCCTGGCGGCGGCCAATCGTTTCGCCCCGACGGTGATTCTTCAAGACCTGGTCATGCCGGATATCGATGGGCTTTTGCTGCTCAAATTCTTCCGCGCGAATCTTGCGACCCGCGAGACGCCGATGATCGTCCTCTCCAGCAAGGAAGAGCCGGTCATCAAGGCGAAGGCGTTTTCGCTCGGAGCCAATGATTACCTGGTGAAATTGCCCGACAAATTGGAAGTGTTAGCCCGCATCCGTTACCATTCGCGAGCGTACCTCGATCGCCTGGAGCGCGACGAAGCTTACCGGCAGCTCGCGGAAAGCCAGCGGCAACTCGCCGAAGAAGTCGCCCAGGCGGCTCGGTATGTCCAGTCGCTGCTGCCGGCGAAACTCGCCGGCGGCGTGAATGTCGACTGGCGGTTCGTGCCGTCGACGCAACTGGGCGGCGACATGTTCGGCTACCACTGGCTCGACGCCGATCACTTTGCCGTCTACCTGCTCGATGTCAGCGGCCACGGCGTCGGCTCGTCGCTGCTGGCGGTGTCGGCGGCCAATTTGCTGTCGGCGCAATCGCTGCCCGACGTCGATTTCCGCGATCCCGCCGCCGTCATGGCCCGGCTCAACGACGTCTTTCAGATGGAAAAGCAAAACGAAAAATACTTTACGATCTTCTACGGGGTCTTTGAGAAGGCGAAACGCTCGCTCACCTATTGCAATGCGGCCCATCCGGCCGCCCTGCTCTTCACCGGAGCCGACGCCGAAGCCGCGACGCTGCAACAACTCGATTCGACCGATCCCATCGTCGGCATGTTGCCCCCGGGAATGCAGTTCGAAAGCCGGACGGTCACGCTCGGCGATTATGCCCGCCTTTTCGTCTACAGCGACGGCGTCTACGAAATCGACAACCCCAACGGCGGGATGTGGAAATATTCCGAGTTCCTGGAGTTCATGGCGCCGCGCGCCAGGGACCGCGATGTGATGGATCGACTGTACGCTCACGTCAAGACGATCCGCGGCGGCGATATTCTGAACGACGATTTCTCCATTCTCGACCTGCGCTGGCAATGAGCCCCTGCCCGATGGTCAAGAGGTTTTGTTTAAGGTGAACGATGTTTCGCACAACTGACATGAGCATCAAAGCGCGTTTGTACAGCCTGATCGCCGTCACCGTGATTGGCTTCGGGGCCGTCCTCGCGATCACGCAATGGCTCTCCGCACGCTATCAGATCAACGGTCCGCTCTACGACCGGCTCATGATACGGCGAGCGATCATGTCGGAATTCGAGCCGTCGACGTTCTCGCTCGTCATGGCCAAACTGGCGATCAATCACATTTTGATCTCCACGGACGACGACGAAGCGAAGCGGTATGTCGAGGAATATCGCAAGTACGAGCGGCTCTTTCGCGAGCGCCAGGCGTATTGGCGCAAAGAATTGTTCGAAGGCCCCTTGAAGCAGACGCTCGAAAAAGAGGCCATTCCGCCCGCCGACGAGTTCTTTCAACTGGTGAACACCGGACTGCTGCCGATCGTCACGAAGGGGGACAGGGCGGCGGCGACGTCATTCGCGGTGACGCGTTTGCGGCCCCTTTATGTCAAGCACATGGCGGCCATCGAGCGCGCGGTCGAAGTCGGCAACGAACGAAACCGGGCGGAAGAAGCGGCCGTCCGGCAAGAGATCAAGACGGGCAACTTCCTTCTGCTCTCAATCGGCCTGGGGACCGTCGTGCTGGTCGGTTTGATGGGCTGGTACATCTCGCGGAACATCTCCCATTCCGCGGCGACGCTGCAGGCCCGGGTCACCGAGATGGCCAGCGGCGCCAGCGACCTGACGGCCCGGGTCGCCATTCAAAGCAACGACGAATTGGGCCAACTCGCCCAGGGAATCAACGCGCTCATCGCCCGCATCCAGGTCATCATCACCAAGGTGCGCGAATCGAGTTTGCAAGTGTTGTCGGGAGCGTCCGAGATCGCGGCCACGGCCCGACAACAAGAATCGACCGTCCACGGCCTCAACAGCGCGACCACCGAAATCGCCGCATCGGTTCGCGAAATCTCCGCGACCGGCAAAGAGTTGTCGGGCACGATGAACGAGGTCAACAGCCGCTCGGCGCATGCGGTGTCCCTCGCCGATTCGGGGCGGACGCGGTTGGCGGGCATGGAGCAGACGATGCAAAAGCTCGTCGAGTCGACGGCGTCGATCTCGTCGAAGTTGGCGATCATTCGCGAGAAGGCGGATAATATCAACGTCGTCGTCACCACCATCACGAAGGTGGCCGATCAAACCAATCTGCTCTCGATCAACGCCGCCATCGAGGCCGAGAAGGCAGGCGAATATGGCCGCGGCTTCCTGGTGGTGGCCCGTGAAATTCGCCGCCTCGCCGATCAGACGGCGGTGGCCACGCTCGACATCGAAAGCATGGTGCGGCTGATGCAGGACGCGGTGTCGGCCGGCGTCATGCAGATGGACAAGTTCAGCGACGAGGTGCGCTCGGGGGTCGGCCGGGTCTCGGAAATCAACGGGCAAACCGGCGAGATCATCACGGAAGTCAACGGCCTGGGCGAGCGCTTCAACCAGGTCAACGAAGGCATGCGCAACCAGGCCATCGGCGCCGAGCAAATCAACGAGGCGATGGGCAATATCGCCGGCAACGTCCGCTCGACGGCCGCCTCGCTCGAAGAGTTCAACAAGGCGACGACGTATCTTCGAGGTTCGATCGAACAGTTGACTCAGGAAATCTCCCAATTCAAGGTTTGAGGCGGGACGGACTCACGAAGTCGATCTCATGCTGGGTGAATCTCATGCTGGCGCTGACGTTTCAAATTGGCGACGAAAAACTTGCGATCGACATTCGCCGCGTGCGGGAAGTCGTGCCGCGCGTTCGTCTGTTGCGCGTCAGCGGCAATCCGCATTGGCAAGCGGGGGTTTTCGTTTATCGGGGCGAGGTTGTGCCGGTCATCGACCTGCATCGCCTCGCCGGGGCCGAACCGTGTCCGCCGCACCTCAGCAGCCGAATCATTCTGATCGCAGCGCGCCGCGGCGAGAGCGAGGAACGACTGGTCGGCCTCCTCGCTTCCCAGGTCGCCGATACGCGCGAACTCCCCGCGCAGGAACGGCCGATCCCGAGT
>JBAXFO010000466.1:0-4552 GCA_037139885.1 Planctomycetota bacterium | reverse complement strand
TGTCGTTTTCTGGGCGATGCCGCCGGGAACAGCGAAGGACAGTCGTAAATGGGCGTTGGGTCAAATCGCTGATCGGAACGACGCCACACAATGGGCCGCCGCGGGCAAGGAATATTCCGCCGCCGTGCTTGCTCACGCTCAGTTTGTGAAAGATGAAAAGATGCGCACGGTCGAACGTATTTCCGCGCCGGAACTTTTGGGCCGGGTGTTCGCCGATCCGAAATGGGCGGCGGAAGGGTTGATTCCTGAGGGGCTGTGCCTTCTGGCGGGGCCGCCAAAGTTGGGCAAATCGTGGCTCATGCTTCAGCTCGCATTGTCCGTCGCCAGCGGTTGCAACGCGTTCGACGCATTCCCGTGCAAGCGTGGTGCGTGTTTGTATCTGGCGCTGGAAGATACGTTGCGACGCATGCAAAGCCGGTTGCGAAAAATCCGTGCGCGATGGCCCGAAATGGAAACAGAAGGGCTCTCGATTCAAACGTCGTCGCCGCAAATTGGTAAGGGGCTTGAAGAGGATCTTCGTGCATGGATCGCGGAGAATCCCGACGCGAGACTCATCATCATCGACACGTTCGCTAAGGTTAGGTCGCCGCGGGCGAGGAACGGCAACGCTTACGACGAAGATTATGCCGTCGTCTCGGCACTGAAGAAAATCGCCGATGAATTCTCAATCGCCATCATCATCGTTACGCACACTCGCAAGATGGCGGACGAGGACCAATTTGCAACCATCTCCGGCACGATGGGATTGTCGGGAGCGGCCGATGCAATGATCGTGCTCCGTCGCGAACGTGGCCGATCTGACGCGGTTTTGCATATCACGGGCCGCGACGTTGAAGAATCCGAAATCGCCATCGATTGGAATGCCGAGGCTGCCCGCTGGACGGTTTGCGGCGATGCCGAGAAATTCCGCATGACGAAAGAGGCGGGCGAGGTGTTCGATGTCGTCGACAAGTCCCGCTGCGTGGTCCGACTTCAAGACATCTACGACGAATTGCCTCACCGCAAACAAAACACCGTTCGGTATCACCTGAAAAAACTGGTCGACGACGGGCGACTCGTTTCCCCGGAGCGAGGTGCGTACCACACTCCCGACCTAGACACCTCACTCACAACACCAACAACACAAACAAACAAACAGCACAAACAAGGCAAACAAACTACTGTCAGTGAGTTTGTGAGTGGCGGTCTAAGCGGTGGCAAACAAACGTAAAGCATTATCGGTTAATGGGTTAATGATCGCCGTTTGGCTTGTTTGGGTTGTTTGTCCTTTTTAGAGGAATCGGTATGTCTCGTGAAATCCGACAAGGCGACTGGCTGATCCATCTGAGGCCGACGGCCGGGCATCCGAACGACCCCGGAAGACGTGTCGCCGGTCTATTGAAGACCGCCAAGCGAACCTGGGGACTGGAATGCGTCCAGTTACTCCAAGACATCCCGTCGCCGATGCGACCCGTTGAGCCTGAACTCGATGCGCAACGGAGCGAGCCGCCGTTTGCCGCGCCGCCTGCCGTCGCCAGCGAACGGAAACGGCCGAAAACGGAGGACAAGCCGCCCTAGTTGCTGAAACGCGTCTGGCGCGATTCTGGAACGATTGACGACGTATCGATAAATGACACGAAATCTATTTTCAGGGATCGGCGCCACGTCGGCGCCGGCCAAACTTTGAAGGAGATGTTCATGCGAGTCCAATTTCTGAACGGTGCGGCGGTCATCAGCAACGTGCTGGTCGATCAAACGATCTACCAAAAGGCCGGCGCGGAGTTAAAGAAAAAGTTCCGCCCAACGATGGGCAAGCTGGCGAACAACAGCACGGGTTCCGATGCCAGCCTCGCCGGCGCCGAGCGTGACGCTGCGATTGCCAAAGCGAAACGCGCCGAAGCGACAGCCAGGCGACACGTCGCGGTTATCGGTGAAGACGTGAAGGCCCTCGCCGCCATCGACAAGGAACTCGTTGCGGTCGATGTTGCGGTTGAAGAGGCGGAAAACATTCTTCGCGCCGCCCGTGAGATCGCCGAGCGGCGCCAGTCTGCCGGGGCCGCTGAACGCGAAGCCTTCGAGGGGTCCGTCATCGGTGCGGTTCGGCAAGAGATCGAAACTGAACGCGAATCGGTTGAAGCGGAGTTAGCGAAAGCGATCGCGCCATTCGTAGCACGGATTGCGGCCCTCACCGACGCTCAAGCCGTCACGTTCATGTCCATGTCGGGGCCGGTTCAAAATTGGCTGGCGAACTGATCACCATGCCCGTGCGACTTCGCACCGAACAACGCAAGCCGGTCGGGGGACTGGCGTCGTTTTACCATCTGTTTTCGCCGGTCGGGGGGCTGGAGTAGACAGCTATGAATTTTCATGACGTGTTACGCGAACGATTTGGTTCATCGCCGCCTGTGGCCGACATCCCGCCGGAGCATCAGGACGAAGCGAACCGGATTCGCGACGAATGGTCCGGCGCTCGCCGGTCGGACATGCAAACCATCAGAGGCGATTGCGTCGCTGCAATGCCGGCGTGGAAGCGATTCCTCTTCGTCGAAATCCTTCACGGCATCGCCACGAATCGTGACGAAAACGATCGCGTTCGACTGCGAGCATATCAGACGCTTCGCAAGTTCTTGCCCGCCCTGGAGCCAGTGTGCGGGCGACGAAGACAACGGGTATAAAGCACTTGGCATTTCAAAGCTGGAGGATGTTAAGATGGCGGTGAGTAGACGGATTCGACAACGTGCAAAACGTCGGCTGTCGCGGCTCAAACCCAGCGACGCGGCGGGGATGTCCAGGCTGATGCCGTGGGCCGGGGAGCCGTTCCGCACACGATGGCGAGATCCAACGCGCAGCGACTTGCGAAAGCTTGCCGCCGCCGTTCGCCGCGGCTGGCTGGATAACGCCAGCGACGATTGCCGGCAGACCATCGTCGACCTCACCATGGGCGTTATCGACGGCCCGCGAAACACTCGGCACCTCGTCGCCGCGGCCGCAGTCTTCATCGCCGCGACCGCCCGCGACCTCGAAATCGAAATCGCAGAAACCTCTCGCCACAACTTCAACGCGTCAGCTGACATAGGTAAATAGCCTATAAATACTCTTGCCAAGTGGCGGGAGCGTGGTAAACTCTTGAACGTCTCGTTAACCTTTGTCCGGTCGCCGCCTTTCGCCTAGGAACGGAAGGATCACGGCGGCCGGGCGATTTCCTAGAAAGGTGCTTTCCTATGGCTTCCATCTCTTCCGCCAAAGGCGGTATTCGTCGGCTTCAATTCGCCGATCCCATCAGCAAGCGGCGCCAGACGGTTTATTTGGGCAGGATGGCGATGAGCAACGCCAGGACCGTCAAAGTCTGGACCGAAAACCTCATCGCTGCCAAGGGCTCGAATTCCTCCCTCGACGCGCAGACGCTCGCCTGGGTCAACGGGCTGGGCGACGACATTCACGCGAAGCTGTCGGCCGTGGGGCTTGTGGGGGAACGCGGCGCGGCAACGCTGGGCACCTTCACGGCGAACTACATCTCCGGACGCACCGACATCAAGTGGCGGACAACCCGCAACCTGAACGCATCGCGGAAATATCTGATCGACCATTTCGGGGCTGATTGCTCCATGCGAGAGATCACCGAGGGCGACGCCGACGAATTCCTCATCGCGATGAAGAGCCAAGGATACGCAAACGCCACCATTGGCCGAACGATCAAGCGATGCCGTCAGTTTTGGAAATCAGCCATGCGTCGAAAGATCGTGGCGAGCAATCCATTCAGTACCGTGAAAGCACCAAGCGAACGCAACGCAACGCGGATGTTTTTCATCACCTTGGAAATGGCGTCGAAAGTGTTGGCGGCCTGCCCGAACGCCGAATGGCGGCTGATCTTCGCCCTGGCTCGATTCGGGGGCCTGCGAATTCCATCCGAACTGCAAGGCCTGCGATGGACTGACATTCTCTGGGACTCGAATCGCATTCGCGTCCGAAGTCCCAAGAAGGCGAGCGACGAACACGGCGGCGAGCGGTATCTGCCGATCTTTCCTGAACTGAAAGAGCATCTCAACGCAGCATGGGACCGAGCCGAAGACGGGGCGGAATTCGTCATCCGCCCCTCAGACTCGCCGTTAGGCCCGACGATGAACAGGATCATCGAACGCGCCGGCCTGACACCATGGCCCAAGACGTTCCAGAACCTCCGCAGCACACGGGAAACGGAATTGCTGGCCACTTGCCCGGTTCACGTCGTCGTATCGTGGTTGGGGAACTCCGCGGCCGTGGCGATGGCCCACTACGCGCAAGTGACAGACGCCGATTTCGCTAAGGCATCGGAAGGCAACGCAAATTGCAACGCAACTCTGACGCAAAATGCAACGCAGCCAGTTATTGCCAGTTCAATCCAAGATGAAGCCGAGAGTGAAGAATCTGAAGATTTTCCCGCCAGTTGTCCAGTGCTGGCGACCGCTGACGACCCTAGTCAATATGACCTATCACCCCCAGGAGGGGTTTCTTTTTGCGCCTAGTGCATCGTCCAGACTAAATTTTCGGGCGCTATCGTTGCAGGTAGCCCGACGCGTTAGCGAGGGTTGACGGC
>JBAXFO010000465.1:0-4552 GCA_037139885.1 Planctomycetota bacterium | reverse complement strand
AGCGTCATGCGCCGGCCGATCAATTGCCGACGATGAAGGACACGGCCGCGCAGCCACGCGGGACCGTGCTTCAGCGCGCGTGCAATTGCGGGGACAATGTTATGATAGTACCCGGCCGCCGCGGGACGCGATCCGGACAGCTCGCCGGTAGCCGCAGGCTTTAACCGCTTCAGTCTGCGGAGTCGAAAGGGTGCGGCCAAGTTTTCTGGGGATGAGTTGATCGGATCCGCACAGAAATCTCCCGACAGGGCGTGTGTCACCCAAGCCGGCCTCTTGGGGGCCGTCGGAACTGCGTTCTCCCGGCTGCTTCGACCCCCAAGGGGCCGGCTTGGGTCACGCACGACGGCATGCGATTTTCCTTTGGAGCGGCACACTGCCCCAAAAAGCTGGTTGCGCCCCGTCGAAAATCGCAGGCTAAGGTCGGCGACGACCATCCATCGACAGGCGGTTGAAGAGGCGAGTTTGCTCCTCTACGAGGTTATCGAGTCTCATGTCCGACGTGACGACACCGTATCTGAAAGGTCCTGGCGAACTTCCCGAGCGTCATGCGCCGGCCGATCAATTGCCGACGATGAAGGACACGGCCGCGCAGCCGCGGGGGACAGTTTTTCAGCCGCGCGTCTTCGGCGACTATGAGCTTCTTTCCGAAGTCGCGCGGGGCGGCATGGGGGTCGTTTATCGGGCGCGGCAGAAGGGGCTCAGCCGGGTCGTCGCCCTGAAAATGATTCTCTCGGGCAAACTGGCGACGCATGACGATGTCTTTCGCTTTCGCTCGGAAGCGGAGGCGGCCGCCAAATTGCGGCATCCGAACATCGTCGCCGTCTACGATGTCGGCGAACATGAAGGCCAACACTTCTTCTCGATGGAGTTCATCGACGGCTCCAGCCTGAGCCATCTGCTCGAACGCGGTCCGCTGTCGAGCCGGCGGGCGGGGCATTATCTGCGGGTCCTCGCCGAGGCGGTCGAATACGCTCATCGCCAGGGGATCATTCATCGCGATTTGAAACCCTCGAACATCTTGATCGATTCGAACGATCAGCCGCACATCACCGACTTCGGCCTCGCCAAGCAACTCCACTCCGATTCGGGACAAACCCGTACCGGGGCGGTGCTCGGCACGCCCAGCTACATGGCCCCCGAGCAGGCGGAGGGGCGCAACCGCGATGTGGGCCGGGCGGCGGACATTTACAGCCTTGGGGCGATCCTGTACGAGTGCATCACGGGTCGGCCGCCGTTCCGCAACGACAGCGTTTACGACACGGTCCGCCAGGTGATTAACGACGCTCCCAAACGGCCTCGCGAACTGAACGCGAAGGTCGACGAAGACCTCGAACTCATCTGTCTGAAATGCCTGGAGAAAGACCCGCGCCTGCGTTACGAGAGCGCGCGGGATTTGGCGGCGGATCTGGAGCGTTATCTCGAAGGCGAGGCGATTTCGGCGCGCAGCCTGAACGTCATCGACCGCCTGACGCGCATGCTCGACCGCAGCCAACACGACTTCGCGTTTCACACCTGGAGCACGATGCTGTTCGTGATGGCGGCGGTCATCGCGGTCGAGCATGTGCTGGTGTTTTTCCTCATGCGCTTCGACGGTCCGCCCCCCTTGATTTTCGCCGTCCGGTTTTTGCAGTTCATCATCCTCGCGATCTTGTTCCTCTATTATCGAGGCAATCGCCTCTATCCGACGACCGCCGCCGAGCGCGAACTCTGGGGCATCTGGATCGGCTATTTCGTGGCGTATGGGCTGAGCATTTTCATCATCCGCTCGTTCGCCCGTATCGGCATCCTCGTCGCCGGCCCCGAGGCGCCGCGGCACCTCATGGAGGCTCTTCCGTATCCGTTTATATCCTTATTATCGGGGCTGGCGTTCTTCGTGATGGGCAGCAACTATTGGGGCCGCTGCTATGCGTTCGGGGTCATCTTTTGGTTGCTGGCCGCCGTCATGCCCTTCCATCTCGAATGGGCCCCGCTCGAATTCGGCTTGCTTTGGTCGATCTCGCTCGGCTGGCTCGGCTGGCATCTGGAAGGCATGGGGCGGAAAGTCGAAGCCGAACGCGCCGCCATCGAGAAGGCGAACGCACGCGGGGACGACTGAGGATTGCTCGATCAATAACTTCCGGAGCGATACCCCCCGGAATGTGTGAGAGTGTGATTCGACCCTGGAAGGGTCGCAGCGGCAGGGGGCGCCCGAATGCTGCGACCCCTGCCGGGGTCGAAGAATCCCAAGAATGGCGTTTCCGGGGGTATCGCTTCGCTCAACCCCCGGCTAATCGCTGCCACCCTTCCAGGGTGAAAACGGGTTTCAAATCGGGAAGTTATTGATCGAACATCCCTAAACATTCTTCCGCGGCTCTCCCGGGCGCCTCAGCCGGCGCTTCTACCGATTCGCCTTGGGGGCCGTGCCGTCGCCGAGAGCGTCGAAATCGCCGGCGGCGCGGTCGCTCTTGGCGTCGCTGGTGCGGTTGCACAGGCTGACGCTCCAGAGTTCGCCGTTCTTGCCGCCATTCGCGTAGACGAGATAGCGCTCATCCTTCTTGAAGCCGAAACCGCAGCTCGCGCCGCTCGTGGAAGTCGTCACCTTGATCTGCTTGGCGTCAGTCCCATTCGCCGAACGCCATTCATGATTGGCTCCCCAAGAAGGATGTTGGTTCACTGACAATAACGACGAATGTCCGGGGCGAACGGTGCGCGGAATCACACGCTGTTGGCGGCGACATCGCGGTATTGCACACGGCGAATGGCGCTGGCCCGGCCCGTGGCGGCGTCGATCTCGACGATCGCTCCGGAGAGCCGCGGATCCCCCTCCGCGACATCGAACGATGTCGGTACGAACGTGACCGTCGTCGAGAGCACGCGATCGACGCGGCGGCCGAGAATGCTGTCGTAAGGACCCGACATGCCCGCATCGCAAAGAAACGCCGTGCCTCCGGCGAGAATCTGTTCGTCCGCGGTTTGAATATGCGTGTGCGTGCCGATGACGGCTGAAGCCCGCCCTTTCAGATAATGGCCGAGCAAATACTTATCCGCGGTCGCCTCGGCATGAACGTCGACGAACACGCAGCGCGCCGCGTCGCCGATCTCCGCGAACACCGCGTCGGCCGCGTGAAACGGGCAATCGACGGGCCGCATGTACGTCCGCCCCATGAGCAGCATCACGGCCACGGGCGTGCCGTCTTTCGCGGGAGCGACGGCGAAACGACGGCCGGGCGCTTCGGCCGGGAAGTTCGCGGGCCGGCAAACGCGGTCGTCGTTCTTCAAAATGTCGGTGATTTCGAGCTTCTTGTAGATGTGATCGCCGAGCGTGATGAGGTCGACGCCCGCTTGCCGAAGGTGGCGATACACCCGGGGCGTGATGCCCGAACCCCCCGAAGCGTTCTCGGCGTTGGCGATCACCAGATCGAGCGACTCCTCCGCGATAATGCGCGGCAACGCCTTGCGGATCAGCTCCACGCCGGGCGTACCGACGACATCGCCGAGGAAAAGGATCTTCATGAAGTCGCCCAAAAACCCACGGCAACCGGTTGCCGACGTGGGGTCTTTCGCCATTCCTGTCAACGTGCGAACTCGACCGCCCGGGTCTCGCGCACGATCGTGACCTTGATCTCGCCCGGATAATTCAGATTCTGCTCGATCGCCCGCGCGATCTCGCGCCCCGTCGTGATCGCCTGGCTATCGCTCAATTCGCCCGCATTGGCGATCACCCGTAACTCGCGCCCCGCTTGAATCGCGTAAGCATGTTCGATGCCGGGAAAACCCTGCGCGAGCGCTTCGAGCTCTTCGAGACGTTTCACGTATTTCTCGAGCGTCTCGCGGCGCGCTCCCGGGCGGGCGGCGCTGATCGCATCGGCGGCGGCGACGAGCACGGTGTAAACGTGGTCGATCGTCACATCGTCGTGATGGCCGACGATCGCGTGCAGCACGTCCTTGTTCGTCTCGCCATAACGCTTCGCCAGCTCGGCGCCGATCTTCGGATGCCCGCCTTCCATCTCATGATCGGCCGCCTTGCCGATATCGTGCAGCAAACCGCAGCGACGGGCGAGCGTGCCGTTGAGGCCGATCTCCTCGGCCATCAAACCGCAGAGAAACGCCACTTCGACGCTGTGATTCAAAACGTTCTGACTGTAACTCGTACGGAAGCGGAGCCGGCCGAGCAATTGCACGAGCTTGTCGTTGAGCGGCGCCCCGATGTTCGCCTCCAAGACCGCCTGCTTGCCGAACTCCTGGATATTGCGTTCCATCTCCTCCTGCGTTTCCTTCACGATCTCTTCAATGCGCGAAGGATGGATACGGCCATCTTGAATTAGCTTCGTGAGTGCGAGCCGGGCGATTTCACGGCGGACATTGTCGAACGCGCTGACGACGACCACGCCCGGCGTATCATCGACAATAACATCGACGCCGGTGGCCTTTTCGAAGGTGCGGATATTGCGCCCCTCCCGGCCAATGATGCGGCCTTTCATGTCGTCGCTGGGGATGTCGACCGTGCTCACGGTGCTGTCGGCGGTTTGCACCGCGGCATAGCGCTGAATGGCGATGGACAAAACTTTGCGGG
>JBAXFO010000464.1:0-4565 GCA_037139885.1 Planctomycetota bacterium | reverse complement strand
ATATATTTGTGCCCTCATCCAAGGCAACCGAAAGCCCTACATCGAGCTTCTCGGCAAGCCGTTGAACATCCTCCGCCTGGAACATTCGCCGATTTCCGATTCGCATCTCTGGCTCAGGAACTTGCCGTGAAGTCAGCAAATATACGATCTGGTGTGGTCGGCAATTCAGAAGCCGAGCCACGTCTGCAAGAAGCAAAAAGCGAGTGTCCATAAATGTATCTATGCGGCTGCTTTCATTTTCTCGCGAGAAAAAGAAAGAATTCTTGAAATACTTTTTTGAGATGGCTGGAGGCTTTCCACAGGAGTCGTGCATCTAATTGAAGGCAGGTATGGCCCTGCTGGTCGGCAAATTTGGATATTTTTGGGAAATAATCCTAAGGCTTGTCGGCAAAAAACGTTGCGTGCTACATAGTTTTGCTGCGTCGGGGATCTGGCTGATCTCACCTCGTTTTTTCGACTCTGGTTAATGCACGGTAAAACGACCGCTCTTTCAAGCCTGTCCTTTCGATCCATTCTGCAACTTTATCCTTCGCGGGGATCTTCTTGGCGTTGATTTCAAGGGCAATCGTGCTCTCAGCGGCTTTTTTATCGACTCGCCTTTCAACCGTGGGACGTTCCATGATTCGCCCCTGGAGCAACTCTTGCCACGTCTTGGTCGAGTCGCCACATTTCCATTGCAAGAAGTCCCTAAAGCCATTGATGAGCAATCGCAAATCGACGGGACGATTGAGGCGGCTCAGTTCCGACACGATGTACGCTCTCACCTGAAGGCATTCGACGGGGGCAAGGTAATCTTCCCCATGCTCGTACCCTGCCAGACAGATTTGTTTCATCTTGGCAAGCAGTTCTTCCGACGTGAGATCAAGCCGCAATACGTTGATTCTGGTTTTGATCGCTCGAATTTCGGGAATCGTCTCGGCAAGATTGGCGTTGCTGATGACGATGATGCCGCCCGTAAAAACGAACCGAATATCGGTATTGAACGCCTGCCAGCTGATTTCCCGTTCCATCGGCCTTTTTCGGGACTGGCTCCAGAGGGCGGAGCGGAGAACCCCGAAACTCTTCTTGTCGTCCAGGAGCGTTTCAGCGTCTTCGATTAGGTGAATGTCGGTTGGGGCACGATTGAGAGCGTCCACAAGCCCCCTAGCGGTCAGCCGCGAGTTGTGGAAGACGTAACTCGATTTCAACTCCTTGAGCTTTTCCAGCACCTTGAAACTTTTGCCCGTGCCTCCCTCCCCGTGGAGAAAAAGCCCCGTGTGGTAGTCCTTCGCAACTCCCGTTACAAGGTCGCCAACATGGTCGAGCTTGCTTTCGAGACTTGCCAGATTCACGAGATCATCGGGGGTTAGCTGGTCCATGATTGCCCTTTGGTGCAATTAAGATCGGTGGGGCTGGGGCGGCTTTCGTTCTGTCACTTTCTCTAGTATAGGCAAAAAGTGACAGGAAGTGTCAGGAGATTTAGATAAAGAAATGCACTTGGTCGCTTGTCGATTCAGATAAAAAAAGCCCTGGAGCGAATCCATGGGCTTTTGTCGCGGTCGTTTTTGGAAGTGTCGTTTCAAGTCTCGTTTCCGTTCTCCCGATTCGCCTCCCGAATCGACACTTGAAAACGACACTTTTTTCGACACTCAAATCGGCACTTCTTTTGTTGCCATAAGTCCTTTATTTGCAACTACTTCTGTATACCCCCAAGGGGACTCGAACCCCTGTCTTAGCCGTGAGAGGGCTATGTCCTAGGCCACTAGACGATGGGGGCGGTGAAAAACATTGGACTTCTGCACATTCATCGAGTCGAAATCGATGGAACGTCTTTGGCCGACACCCATCATGATAGGGCTGGGGCGGACGCAATCAAGGGCAATGACGCGGCGGAGGCGGCGGGCGGATGTCGCCGGGGCGGCGGCGTTTGCGAATTTCGCAAAAAGGTTGGCAATTTCGTCGTGGTGAAGTGACAATGCAGCGCACGCCCGCAACGCGGCTCGTTGGCCAGGGCGCCCGCCGAAAGCGCTATTTTTTTAGGAGACGATCGTCATGATTGAACAACTGGCTGGCCTTCCCGACCACACCATCGGGTTCACGATGAGCGGCAAATTGCAGGACGCCGATTACAAAACGTTTGTGCCGCTCGTCGATGCGGAGATCGCGAAGGAAGGCAAGGTGAACTTGCTCGCCCAGTTCCACGATTTCCACGGCTGGACCGCCAAAGCCCTTTGGGACGACATCGCGTTCTCCACGACCCATTGCACGAAGATCCGGCGGATCGCGTTGGTTGGCGAAAAGTCTTGGGAGAAATGGATGGCGGCGGTCTGCAAGCCGTTCACGATGGCCAAAATCCGCTACTTCGACGCGTCCGAATTCGAGGCCGCCAAGACCTGGCTGGCGGAAGCGTAGCACACCGAAAATGGGCCTCATTCAGGCCGCGACGACAATCCCCTATTCGTCACGATGCGGCTCAGGCGAACCCGGCGAACGGTTTTTCGCTGGCGTCCGCCGTGGGCCGCGTTACCATGGTTTTTTCGAAACTCCTCAAGGATCACTCTCCCATGAAAAAACTCTTGCTTGTGCCTCTTTTTGCGGCCATTTTGCTCCCCTTCGCCGGGGCGGGTGACGCACCGAAAACTTTCGGCAACGTCGATCGCCGCGATCCCGCGTTCAACGCTCTGATTCCCGCCGACGCCAAAATCGAGAAGCTCGCCGAGGGCTTCAAGTGGAGCGAAGGGCCGGTCTGGATCAAGGATAAGAAACACCTCCTCTTTTCCGACATCCCCAACAACGCCATTCATCAATGGACCCCCGGCCAAGGCCTGACCCGCGACGCCATCAAGCCCGCCGGCTATACCGGCGAAAAGGCCCGCGGCGGCGAGCCCGGCTCCAATGGCCTGACGCTCGATAGCGAAGGCCGACTTGTCATTTGCGAGCACGGCGATCGCCGCATCACGCGCATCGAAAAAGACGGCAAGAAGACCGTTCTCGTCGACAAGTTCGAAGGCAAACGCCTCAACAGCCCCAACGATTGCATCTACGATTCGAAGGGCAATCTCTACTTCACCGATCCCCCCTATGGCCTTGAAAAGAACTACGAAGACCCCGCCCGCGAACTCGATTGGTGCGGCGTGTACCGTCTCGCCAAAGACGGCACGGTCACGTTGCTCACCAAGGAAATGACCCGTCCCAACGGCATCGGCTTTTCGCTCGACGAGAAGACGCTTTACGTCGCCAACAGCGATCCGAAGCTGGCGAACTGGAAGAAGTTTCCCGTCAAGACCGATGGATCGCTCGGCAAGGGCGAAGTCTTCTACGACGTCACCCCCTGGGTGAGCCTCAAGAAGGGCCTTCCCGACGGCTTGAAGGTCGATGTGAAAGGGAATATCTTCGCGACCGGCCCGGGCGGCGTGCTCGTTTTCACTCCGGCGGGCAAGCTGCTCGGCGTGATCGACACCGGCGTGCCGACCGCCAACGTCGCATTCGGCGACGACGGCAGCACGCTCTATATCGCCGCCAACGACAGTCTCGCCAAGATCCGCACGACGACGAAAGGCCGTGGCTGGTAATTGATCGTAAGCCGAATCCTCAAGCGAAGCCCGCTTGGAGTCGCGGTTGGCGATTCCTTGTTGATGAACGAGGGAATCGTCAGCGACTTCGTGCGGGCTTCGCATCATGTCGGGCGGTCCGGCCTGCCGACCTTGCGGGAGCGGATTTTCTAAAATGCGGGCAACGACTTTTTGCAAGGAGATTTCCATGGTGTTTCGACTCGATAACAGAGTGGCGGTCGTCACGGGGGGCGGTCAAGGCATTGGGGCCGCGATCTGCAAGCGTTTGGCGGACGCCGGGGCGAGGGTCGCCGTCTTCGATCGCGACGCGGCCGCGGCCCAGCGCACGGCTCACGAAATCGGCGGTTTGGCGGTCGCCGGCGACATCACGTCCGAGACCGATGTCGACAGCGCCATTGACGAAATCACGGATCACTTCGGCCCGGTCGAACTCCTCGTCAATAACGCCGGGATCACCGGGAAGGCGGGCAAGCTCTGGGAAATCGATCTGGCCGACTGGAAGCAGGTCATGGACGTGAATGTTCTGGGAACGGTGATCTTTTGCCGGGCGGTGACGCCGAGCATGCGCGAACGCAAGTTTGGCCGCATCGTGAATATCGCGTCGATCGCCGGCAAGGAAGGCAACCCCACGCTGGGGCCGTATTCCGCCAGCAAGGCGGCCGTCATCGGCTTCACGAAATCGTTGGCGAAAGAGCTCGTGCAACAGGGCGACATCACGGTGAACTCGATCGCCCCCGCCGTGATCCACACGCCGATTCTTGATGGATTGCCGCAAACGACGGTCGATTACATGCTCTCGCGTATTCCCATGGGGCGGCCGGGTAAACCAGAGGAAGTGGCGGCGCTGGTGCATTTTCTGCTGAGCGACGAAGCGAGCTTCACGACCGGGCAGTGCTACGACATCAGCGGCGGCCGCGGGACGTATTAGGTTCGCGGCTCTCTGTTGGTGAGCCGCGAACGTGAGCCGCGAACGTGAGCCGCGAACGTGAGCCGCGAACGTGAGCCGCGAACGTG
>JBAXFO010000463.1:0-4573 GCA_037139885.1 Planctomycetota bacterium | reverse complement strand
AACTGGTGGAACGCAACACCACGATCCCGACCAAGAAGACCGAAACCTTCTCGACGGCCGACGACAACCAGAAAGCCGTCACCGTCCAGATCTACCAGGGCGAACGCCCCATGGCCGCCGACAACCGTCTGCTGGCCAAGTTCGACCTGGTCGACATCGAGCAAGCCCCCCGCGGCCAACCGAAGATCGAAGTCAGCTTCGACATCGACGCCAACGGCATCCTCAACGTCTCCGCGAAGGATCTGAAGACGGGCAAGGAAGTCAAACGCCAGATCGAGACCTCGAGCGGCATCTCGAAGGAAGACGTCGAGAAGATGAAGCGCGACGCCGACAGCCACGCCGACGAGGACAAGAAGAAGAAAGAGCTCGCCGACGCCCGCAACGAAGCCGACCAGGCCTCGTGGCAAGTCGAAAAGCTTCTGAAGGACAACGAAGGCAAGATCTCCGACGCCGACAAGAGCCCGCTCCAGTCGGCCGTGGACGCCGTCAAGAAAGCCAAAGAAGGCACGGATGTCGACGCGATCAAACTCGCCGTCAACAACCTCCACACCGCCGCCCACGCCATGAGCCAACACCTCGGCCGCGGAGCGGGCGGCCCCCCGCCAGACGGGGCCCAACCGTCAGGAGGCGGCGGGAAGGATGATGTGATTGATGCGGAGTTTGAGGTGAAGAAGTAAGGGAAAAGGCAGAATGCCCGACTGGATTGAAGTCCGGCATTCTGCATTCCTCTTGAATTGTATTGCATATCTCGAAATCTTAGCAACTGAAGTCAACTGGCCGCACAATGCACAAAATCCTTACAAGCAGATGGATACTCGTTCCCATAGCTTTCGGATTTGGGGCGCTGGGTTGCTGGGCGGTGATGCGACAGCCGTCGCAAGCATGGAATGGAATTCTCGTTGAAAACTCCGGATGGCCTGTCGGTTGGGGCAAATTCGTCGAGACAGCAAAATTCGTTTCACTACCAGACCACAAAACGCCCGCTCCGAAAGGTTGGTTTCGTTGGACCCGTTGGACGATTGAAAACGATGGGGCATTATCGAACGCCTGTTATGTCCGAACCGATGATTCTGGCAATTGGCAAGCCTACTATTCGCTACTCGATCTCGTCGATTCCGGCCTATTCAATCGTCACTACGTTGACAAGAATGGAATAATGGAGCGGATATCGTGGAATGAGACTTTTGACAATATCCGATACCGATCCTTCTTCACGAAACAATCGGACGTAGAATGACTTGAGAAACAGGATGGCGGACGTTTTATTTGATTCGCATCTTTGCAAGTCCTAGCGAACGGAGGATTTTCAAATGTCCGATTCTCACTGCCGACACGCTTATTATCTTTACCAGAACGACCAGGTGCCAAAATCCGGCCTTTGGTACTCCAATTCGTACTTTTTGAACGACGAAACGATTTCGATAATATCGCCAGGCTTTGTGGAACAATCTGCCAAAGACGATATCGTTTTGATAATTCTCGCAGTGCCTTGCTCACCGTCTGGCGATTTTGAAAGCACTATCCTCGACGAATACGAGGAACAGGCCGATCATCATTTCTCCGTGCTTCGTCCGACATCGGCGATACATTGAAATTAAACCCGTGGCGCAGGTTCTTAACCTGTCCGTCAAAACTACCACCCGGCTTGCGATCGCTGGGCGATTATCTGCGAACGTGACTTCCAGATTTCGACAACGGCCAACACGCAGGGATACGAATCAGCGGCGTTGTCTACGACGACCTCTGCCCCGAAGGTGCCTATTCCGTTTTTACGTCTACAGGTCCCACGAAAAGCACGTATTGATGATTTCCTTGCGATTCGGAATTCTTCTTAGGTGGGGGTTTTAGAATTCACGTTTTAACAATTCGCGAAGCAATACGCGGAAGACAAGAATCGTCATAAAAATTAGCACGCCCTTGACGATACGGATTTTCTGATTAAAAGATCCTTTTATTGGCTCCCGTGGTTCTCGATTTGCATAGATGTCGTCATACCAGAAAGATGGGCTTTCGGCTCGTTGCGAACATGTCGTTGTAATGGCGTTCGATTCCTCTCCAGGATTAGGGGGATCGCTCTTGCTATCCGATAGCAAACGCTTCAACTTCGCCTCTTCATTAACGGCTCTCTCCTGTTGCTCTTTATAGTCCGCCAATACAGCTTGCAGGAAGTTGCGGTATTGCTCGATGCGCACGACGGATTCCTTCCGGGAAGATGTTAGCTATTTGATTCCGCGCTTGCCCGTATATGGGTTGACATTTCCTTTTGTAGACCAGTTATTCGAAGTGATATTGTCTGGCGTGGTTCGGTGGTGGCCCTGAACTACTACTCCATTAGACCGATGGAATGGTTTTACGTATGTCTCCGCGGCGGGCGTCAAGATCTTCGATTGAAAATGACTCCCACTACCCGAGTTTGATGCAGGATTTTGTATCGTACGCAAAACAAAATATCCCAATAGGCCAAGTGCGACTGCTCCGATCACTCGAACCTTCCAATCCGTTTGGTCGTGATTTCCAATTGTTTTGTTGACTATTTTAGAAGTCGTCGTTAATTCGATTTGAGTTGGAGGGGCTTTGACTTGAATTGCCATTGGCTTGATTGTCCAACAGAACGATTCGTCTTGATGCAAAAACCCATGAAGGTCGTTATGCAAAATCGAGTTGATCTCTCGCTTAGTTACGGACCACTGGCCGCTCTCGCGGCAAAACACATTACGAAGGTCCTTTGCTTTCATTGGGTGGCGAGCATCTCGAAGGATCTTTGTTAGCGCGGAGCCAATCTGGTCTCGATTCAAGATAATCATCATTTACCCCTCATATTCTGCCAATTGTTAACTTTATCGCGGCACAGCAGAAAAATTTCAACCCTGCCTGAAATGTAGGTCGAAATTGCGAATTTGGCAAGAAAATTGAAAACGGAAAAGGAGACAAACGGGGACGAAGGACAGGCCTCGTTTTGGTCATTTCGGATATCAAGGGGCTCGTGGAGATTCTCTTATGATCGCAACGACCGCGGAATACGCGAAGGCCAGGAAGAATTGGCCCATCTCGAGCAATGGCTCTCCCGAATCCAGGCCGAAAGCCCCGTCCCCGCCAAGGGATTCACGAAAGCCGGCATCCGGAAGATGATCGCCCGTTTGCACGAAGAGTTGGCGATTTGCGAAGGAACCCGCGAATAGGCCGGAAACGAGGATGGAACGGCCCACTCCGGCATGGGTGGCGGTGTCGGTGGGGTTTGGTCCGAGGAATCGAATGCGGGAATTTCATCCGGTATTTCTCAGCTCGAACGGCAAGAATGATTTGGTCGTTCTTCCCTAGGAAGAGCCCGAAAGCATGATCCGCGAGCGAATTCCATTGACGCAATCGCAATCGCCGCGATAAGCTCCATATTGGAGGTGACTTGATGAACCCCACGTCCGACAATCCCATGCTCCCGGCCGATTCGCTGCCTGCAAAGGCCGGATGGAGCCTATACATCTTGTCTCCGGAAGAATCGGAGCGCCTTCTCCGCGAAGAGCCTCGAATTCCTTTCGAAAACCTCCTCGCGGATCTCTACCGCGAACTCGGCGAGGAACCGCCGAATGAGTGACAACTATCGTGTCGTTGCCTTGGGCAAGGTC
The DNA here is from genome assembly GCA_037139885.1 of Planctomycetota bacterium. GTDB lineage: Bacteria > Planctomycetota > Planctomycetia > Gemmatales > Gemmataceae > JAIEPT01. Next base: position 953 of record JBAXFO010000463.1, on the reverse strand, counting down.
GATGCGGAGTTGAAGTTCGCGATTACGAAAATGCCGAAGGCCGAAGCGCTTGCCGCGCTCGTGGTTCTTGGCGGTGTCTATCGCCGTCTTAAGTCAGCGCCATTCGATTTCGGCGAAGAACTCTACGACCTCAAAGTTCTCGGCGTTCAAGTCCGGCTCGGCGTTCAACTGCCCATCGCAATTCAATTTGGCGCCGATGAGAAGAACCGAATCGTCGTCGTTCAGTCGGCGGTCATCCTTCGGCAGTGAGAGCAAAGAATCGGCCGACCGACTGCGATGCCAAAGGGGGATTGGCAAGTCCGGCATCAAGTCGACGCCGCCTTTTGCCGGTTTTCTGTCGCGGTACGAGAACTGCTCGAAATTCGTCATGACGGGGATCGGTCGGAAGCGAGAGTCCGCGAAAGCTGCGACGCAGCGTCGGAACCGAATTCGGGCGTATCGATCGAGAAGATCTGTCCTTTCGTCACTTTCAGTAAATCGTCGTCGGCCAGTCGATCAATCAAAAGACGCGCCAATTGGAGTTGGTCCGTATGGGACAACAATTCGACGGCAGGCATGATTTCGGTGATTGACATGTGTTCGATTCTCCGGCAGTGACTCCGATGAATTTTATCAGTTCAGTGAAAACTCGCAAGCAATCGCTCGCAATTCGGAATTCGGAAAAATCGGTTTGACGATGGAGATCGCTTATACGCGTCAGAAGTGACGTCGCATGGCGGAATGTCGCACGAGATGTGTCGAGATCTGAAATTCAAGATGCCCGGTTTGCGAGAGCCGGGCATCTTCGTTGCTGTCGCGGAAGATTTTGGGCTTTGGTGCCTGGTGTGAGTCATGGCGCCAACGGGAGCGCGGGCGTTGAAGCGGGCAGCTGGTGTTGTGCGGGAGGCAGCACGGGCAGGCCCGTGGCGGCGTCCACGGGGCCGGAGGGGGCGAGCATCGCGGGGTAAACCAGG
>JBAXFO010000462.1:0-4576 GCA_037139885.1 Planctomycetota bacterium | reverse complement strand
ATCTGCCGCTGGCGATCAAGTGCTTTCGTTATTACGCCGGCTGGGCCGACAAGATCCACGGCAAGACCATCCCCATCGAAGGCAACTATTTCTGCTACACGCGCCACGAACCGATCGGCGTCGTCGGCCAAATCATCCCCTGGAATTTCCCGATCTTGATGCAGGCGTGGAAATGGGGCCCCGCTCTTTCGACCGGTTGCACCGTCATCCTCAAGCCGGCCGAACAAACGCCGCTCACGGCTTTGGCCGTCGCCCGACTCGCGCAAGAAGCGGGCTTTCCCGATGGCGTGATTAACGTCGTTCCCGGCTTCGGTCCCACAGCCGGCGCCGCCCTCACCGCTCATCGCGATGTCGACAAAATCGCCTTCACCGGCGAAACCTCGACCGGCCAGATCATCATGAAGGCCGCCGCCGAGAGCAATTTGAAACGCGTCACGCTCGAACTCGGCGGCAAAAGCCCGAACATCGTTCTTGCCGACGCCGATCTCGACGCCGCCGTCGAAGGAGCCTACTTCGGCCTGTTCTTCAATCAAGGCCAGTGCTGCTGCGCCGGCAGCCGACTGTTCGTCGACGAACGCATTCACAAAGCCTTCGTCGAAAAGATGATCGCCAAGGCGAAGGGCCGCAAACTCGGCGATCCGTTTGATTTGGACACCGAGCAAGGCCCGCAGGTGTCGAAGGAGCAATTCGACCGCATCATGGGTTTCATCGATTCGGGCAAGAAGGAAGGGGCCAACCTGCTCACCGGCGGCAATCGCTCCGGCGACAAGGGCTACTTCATCGAACCCACCATCTTCGACGGCGTGCAAGACGAAATGCGCATCGCCCGTGAAGAGATTTTTGGCCCCGTCATGAACATTCTCAAGTTCAGCGACGTGAACGAAGTGATCCAGCGCGGCAACCGCACCAACTTCGGCCTCGCCGCCGCCGTCTGGACCCGCGACCTCAGCAAGGCTCATCAGCTCGCACGCAGCCTCCGCGCGGGCACGGTGTGGATCAATTGCTACGACGTCTTCGACGCCGCCGCCCCGTTCGGCGGTTTTAAAATGTCGGGCATCGGGCGGGAGCTCGGAGAGTATGCTCTGTCCAACTATACGGAAATCAAGACGGTGACCGTTGGCCTGGGCTGAGCCGGCGCCCTAGTCCAGGCTGAATTTTCGGGCGCTATCGTTGCAGGTAGCCCGACGCGTAAGCGAGGGTTGACGGCATCCCTCGCTTACGCGTCGGGCTTCCAGGGATGCCCTAGACGACGTTCGTGAACGCACATCGCCCCCCTTTCCCTCAGCCAACGAGGAACGGGGGATTTGCGTTTCGTTCAATGTCGTGTGCCGGGCGGATCGTTGACGAACGTCTCGGCGGCGCGGGCGAGTTCGAGAAGGGATTCCATCGGCGGCGTGAGAAGGCGGCGCGAGTGGCGGCCGACTTTATCGGCCGTGCGGGCGAGGTCGAGGAGGGCGATCAGTTGCGGGGCGTGGGCGCGGCCGCATTGGCGGCAGAGCGGTTCTGAAGAGGTGGCGGCGACGAGCCGGGGGCCTTTGCTCCAAATCGCCGCCCCGCCGCAAGCGGGACATTGCCCGTTCAATTCCGTCCCGGCGATCACCAGCGCACATTCGATCATTTCGGCACACCTTGCCTGACTTCTCATCGCGTCTCAGCGGCGAATCTGTTTCTGACATCGGCGGAGGACGAACGAAACCCCGTACCGTTTCGGCCGCGATTCGGCCAATGAGGCGCCGAACGCGCGGCTCAGACCTTGGACACGCAACGCGCTTCATAAACCGCCTGGAGAAGGGACGCTGACTTCGGCAGAGTCCGGGGGCTTTGACGCGCGATCGTGGCGAAGTTTGCCGATAGAAGCGGTTGTGACGACGAACGAGAGATGAGATTGTCCGTTCGCGAAATCATCGAAGTTGGAAGTTCTTTCCGCTCAAGCCGACCGTTACGCGGTCGATCGCCGATGCCATCGCGTCGGCTTGGGTCGCATGGCTAATAGCGCGGAATGTTATGATCGATTTCGCACGACCAGGCGTCGATGCCGCCGGCGAGCGATTTAACATTGATGAAACCGAGCCGCTGCAGATACCCGGCCGCGGAGAGACTGCGAATGCCATGATGGCAATAAACGACCACGACGGTTTGGTCGCGGACGATTTCCTGAGCGCGCTGAGGAAGTTCGTTGAGCGGGATGAGGACGCTATTCGGGAGATTGGCGAGTTGATTTTCCCACGGCTGGCGGACGTCGATCAAGCGAACGTCTTGGCCGTTTTCCAGGCTCTTGTAGAGGTCTCGCGGGGAAATTTGAGCGACCATGGCCGTACTCTCTCCTCGAAACAGGCAGGAATCATCCGCCAGGCCCGGGAGAGGGGGGCCTGGCGGGAAATGTTCAAAACTCGAAAACGATCACTTCTCTTTCTTCTCTTCGACGATCGGTTCTTTCACGGGCTGCACGAAGTGCGTGCTGCGTTTGTCGGCAATCAACTTGGCGACATGCGCTTCGGCTTCGTCCTTTTTGGCGTAATCATACGACGCGACCATCTGATTGGAGTTGTTGAAAACTCCCCAGACAATCCGCATGCGCACAACCTTCGGCGTACGCGTGCGCGCCTTCGGCTTGGCCTTGACGACAACGGCTTTGGCTTTCTTTTTCTTCTTTTTTGGGGCGTCTTCGTCGTCGTCATCCCCGCCATCGTCATCGTCATCGTCGTCATCGTCGGCGCCGGCCTCGCCATCGGCTGGCTCGCCCGCGTCGTCGCCCTCTTCTTCCTCTTCGTCTTCGTCGCCCTCTTCACCTTCTTCTTCGACTTCTTCCTCGTCCTTCGTGCGACGTTCGGCCGCGTCAAAGTCGTTCCGCATCTCTTTGCGATTTAAAACACGCCGACCCATAGGTGGTGTCTCCGTCGGGGGACTGCTTGATTTTCTCTCTTTAAATTACGCCTGATGGGTCTTTGTTGCAAGTCGCATTCGCCAAAACCGACCGGGAGGTCGATTTCCGCGGTCGCCCCGCGAATGGCCGGCATCGCGGTAGCAGTTCGGGGAGAACGCCCTTAAGATGGAGGTGCCGCGGGCTCTTTGAGGATTGTGCGCATGCGTGAAACTCCGGTGTTCGGAACAGCTGCTCTGATCGGTTTCGTGGTCGTGATGGCTCTCGCGATCGCTGCGCGGGCAGGTTACCTCGTCACTTGCTGCGACGGCGGGGCAGCGAAACCGTCGCTCATCGTGCAAGGGCAGGGGCCTCGGCTCGATTTCGACGTCGAGACGCAACTGGGTCTTCACGGTCCGATGGGGCCGACGCAGTTCGACAACCTCGTCTTCAACTTGCGCGAACATCGCTGGTTTGGCTCCCTGGCCCCCTTGGCCGACAAAGAGGAGCAAACGGCCCACGTCGCCCCGGGTTACTATTGGCTGGCGTCCCTCGTGCCTTCCGAGACCCTTTTGCGCCGGATTCAAGCGGGCGTGGGAACGCTCACGGTGTTGTGTCTGTTCTTCTTCGCCCGGCTGGCATTCGCGAGCAACATCGCGGCGATCATCGTCGGTCTCCTGGCGGCGTTGCATCCGTTCTGGATCGTCAATGCCGGGGAACTGGCGGATGGAACGTTGATCACGTTCTTGCTGGCGGCGTCGCTCATGATGGGGACGATCGCCGCGCGCACGGGGGGGCCGCTCAGCAGCGCGTTGTTTGGGCTTTCCCTGGCGGGTTTGACTCTTGTGCGGGCGGCGTTGTTGCCGTTTTCGTTTTTGGCCCTCGGGTGGTTCTTGTTGCGCTGCCGCGGCCTGCGCCTTGGCTGGTTTGCCGGACTTCTCGCGATTCTCGGTTTCGGCAATGGCCTGGCTCCTTGGCTGGTGCGCAACCAGAGCGTGTTTCACGAGATTATCCCGATCGCCGACTCTGCGTATCTGCATCTGTGGATGGGTTCTTGCCCCAAGGCGACCGGGGGGACGCTCAACGAAAAAGAACTGCGGGAATCGCTGCCGCCGGCTCGGGTTCAAGAATTGATCGCCGAGCCGAATCAGGCAAAGCGCTACAACCAACTCGGGCGCGATGTGATGATGCAGATCAAAGAGGATCCGGCCGCCGCCCTGCGTTTACGCTTCTCGGCCGCGGCGTGTTTTCTGGCCGGCGAGTCGTTCGCGGAGAAAGGAACGCTGGTCGCGACACGTTCCGACGGCGCCGAGTTGCCGTCCGTCATTCGCGCCTGGGCGCCGTTCACGCACTTGGCGGCTCTCGCGGTCTTGCTCGTCTTGGGGGCGATCGGCTGGCGCTTGAGCGAACCCTGTGCGGCGGATAGCCGGCTGGCGACGCTGGCCTTTCTGTGCATTCCGCTGCCGTACCTGTTGAGCCACGCCGAATCGCTGTCGGGGCCCCGATTGCCGTGGGACGTGCCGCTGATCGTGTTCGCGGGGTTTGCGGTCACATGGCTGTTGCCGTCGGGTCGTCGTGAGGAGCCGAGCATGCCCCAAACGAAACAAGCGATTCAAGAGGCGGCGACCCGGCGCCTTTAGCGGCGTCCACGCGCGCCAGGCGACATCGGTCGATATCGACAAGAAGCTAATAGCTATTAGCTAATAGCTGTTAGCT
>JBAXFO010000461.1:0-4580 GCA_037139885.1 Planctomycetota bacterium | reverse complement strand
AGGCGATCTATCGCAGCTTTAATTTCGCGACGCCCTGGGAAGAGGTTCGCTACGACACCGCCGCAACGGGCGAACTCGCAGGCGATTTGAAAGTGCTCGCGAAACTCGAAGACGGCAAACCGACGCCGATGTTTCCGCAGATTAAATAGGTCGACTATCGGCGTCTCTTGGCGTCTTGGGGCGCAGACGTCTTAAGGAGATATTTACGGCAAGCGGAGCAGTCCAAAGCCCGTTTCGCCGTCGTGTCCTGGCTGCGACAGATCGACGGCCGCGCCACGCAGAGCGTCGTGGATGCGTTGCGGCGTCAGGCTCGGGTCGCGGCTCATCAAGATCGCCGCCAGGGCCGCCCCTTGAGGAGCCGCCGCGGAGGTGCCGGTGAAGGGGCGATCGCGGAACCGCAGGGGAAACGGCACCTGGGCCACGAAGTCGGGTTTCGGTCGCTGCGAATTCGGACCGCACGAACTGTACGCCAATCGTTGCCGACGTTCATCGACGCAGCCGAACGTCATCACGTTCGTCCCATCGCCGGGGAAAGGGATGCTCCCCGCCTGCGTGCAATGGTCGAGATGCCCGCCCAAGACAACTAGATGAACGCGGTCGTTTGCCGCAGCGACGCCCAGAACGCGGACGGACACCGCATAGTCGTGACGCGGCTCGGGTTCGAAGCGGACCGCCGTCTGGCCCCACATCTTGCCGTCGACGTTCTCCGGCGTCAGCTCGGCGTCCTGCACGATTTTGCCCGTGGTGCGATCGATCACCTGCAACTGACACGCACACGAGAGCGAACCGTAAAGCTCGACCGCGACTCGTTCATTCCCCCAGGGCACGATGGGGTTGAGTTGCTGCCCGGCAATCCATTGATGATCTTGATGCCGGTTCGGAGCCAAGGTCCCGCCCCAATGCCGCTGCGCCAGGTTGCCGGCCGAGGCGGTGAGGGTCATGTCGCGCGTGCTTTGGCCATCCCCAAGGGTCGCGCGGAGGGCGGCATGAACGGGTCCGCCCCCCGCTCCATCGCTCCAACTCGGCATGATGACCGAGCATGTAGCCACGCGCGCCCCTTCGCTTTTCGCCCATGCCAGCGCCCGGGCAAACGACTCGGGCGAATCGGGCTCCCAGTTCGCCAGGAGCAGTTCGGCGTCGGGAGCCAAGGCGTGAATCACTTCGGCGCACAGAATGCCATGTTGACTGTCGCGGGCTTCGAGATCGCCATCGACGCGAAACGATTTCGCCGTCACGCGCTTCGGCAAACAGTTCCCCAGAGCCGCCTGATACCCCCGAAAGCCCGAATCGAGGATCGCGACCTTGACCCCTTGCCCGCGCCAACCTTGTTGATGCCAGCGCACCACGCCCAGATCGGCAAGAACGGAGCCTCGTTCGTCCAGCGGCGTGCGATAGGCCGTGGTCACCACGGGACGCGAACGGTCCGGCGCTTCCGTCTTGGGGGGTTCGGCAAGGGTGGCAAAGCTGGCGAACATGATCGCCGCCGCAACCGCGGCAGGCATCGCCCAGCCCGGCATTCCACGCCAATGAACCATAATACGACCCATGCGCAAGCATCCTCGACAGGGTTGACCTTTACCCTATCGGACCTTTGCGCCGCTTCGGGCGAAAGAATGTGTCCTGAGAATCCTGGCGGACGTGGCGAATTTACGGCTTGTTCGGGCTGCGGAAAATGGGGGATTGGGGGGATCAAGGCGGAACGCTGCCGCTCGACATCGATTACGCACCGATCGTCACGGACGTGGTCGGGGCGGCTTGCGAGCGCATTTCGGCGAGGATCTCGGTGTTGAGGATCTGGTCCATGCGGGCGAGGACGCGAGCGATGGTGGCGCCGTCCATGACGCGGTGGTCGTACACGAGGCGGACTTGCACGTCGCCGTTGTCCTGGATGACGCCGTAGTTCATGGTCGTGGTGATGGGCGATAGCGGGTGCAGCGATTCCGCGCCCAGGCTGGAGTAGACGCTGACGCCGAAGGTGCCAAGCCAGGTCGCTTTGCGGTAGCCGCGGAAGTGGGTGATGTACCACCATGCGAAGCGGCGCAGCAACAGGGGCAGCCGGCAGATGAAAAGGCAGATTTGAAAGTCGGCGACGGTTTCGATCGGGGCGACTTTGAGGCGGCGCAGCTCGGCTTCGAGAGCGGCGAGCGTTTGCTTTTCGGGGGCGATGAAATGCCCGAAGAAGACGCCGTTCTCGCCCCGGTATTCGCGTTCGATCGCGACGGAGGCGATGCTTTCGGAATGCTCGTAAAGCCGGGCCCAGGGAAACGAAAGATACGCCCGACGCATCTCGGGAAACTCGGCCGACGCCAGGGCGAGGGCCTTGGTGAAGATCGTGCACCAACCGGGGCGCGAGACGAGCTGCGCGCGCTGCCGTTCAAGCGCGGCCACATTGATGACGCGCTGCACAGGCACCGTGGGAACCTTATGGGCGAAGTGTACGAGATCGCACACCAGACGCCGTGGCAACGACAATGAGAGTGTACGCCCCATTACCGAACCTCTTTTCGAGGTGAAGTCGACAACCTGGATAAATCTCGCCGATTTTGCGGACGAAAGCCAATTCAGTCTAACGGAAGCGGACCGATAACGCGTCTGCAAGTTCGGAATTTGCGGGCTGAAACGTTTAGCCCGCCGGGAGATTGAGCCGACGCTTCGCGGAAACGTGCGGCGAAGCCCTCATCCAAGCGACAATGCAAATATCCGGGGCGAAAAAACCGGCTCGCGATTTCCCGCCCTGCCCCATGGATTTCGCCCAGGCGCAACGCGTATAATCGATGTGACCCGACCAGAACAGCGCGGTCGTTCGCGGTTTACCGGAATGACGGCCTGTGATGACTATTCTTCCCGCGCCTGTCAGTCCGACGAAGAGTGTGTCCGGTTTCGCCCGTGCCTTGCTATCGCTTTCGGAGATCGCTTCATGGCGTCCATTCGTAAGAGCCGCGATTCGCGTCCCCGTTTTCGTCCCAGCGTCGAAGGGCTCGAGGATCGGTTAACGCCTTCGGGCAACGTCACCGCCGTCATCAGCGGCGGCAACCTCGTCATCACGGGCGACGGGGCGGCCAACCAGATCAACGTCATCGGCAACACCCGCGGCACCGTCGACATCATCACGCGCGACAACAAGACCATCATCAACAATCAACCCGGCATGGTCACCCTGCTCGGCTACAAGGGAAGCCTCATCGTCGACATGGGCGACGGCAACGATGTCGTCGTCGTCATGAACACAAACGTCAAAGGCGGGCTCATCGTCCACATGGGCAACGGCGACGACTCGTTCATGTTTATGAACAGCACCGCCCAGCATGACATCAGCGTCGAAATGGAACGCGGCAACGACTCCATCACGTTCGGCGGCGGCCGCATTCGAGGCACCCCGTTCGTCAATGCGGGGGTCGGGGACAATCAAATCAGCATCATGGGGACGCGCTTCGACCGCGGTTCGATGTTCGCCGCGGGCGAGGGAAACGATTCGTTCGGCGTCACCGGCGGCAAATTCCAGAAGGCGCCCACCGTGCTCGGTTTCGAACGCCGCTTCACCGCCGCCCTGCCCCGCGCGTCCAACGAAAACGCCACGGTCGCCAAGGGACAGAGCGTGTCGGTGAATTTGACCGGCAATGACGCATCCCTGGGCTCCGCCATCGCGCCGGCGACGGTCGCCATCACCAGTCAGCCGTCGTTCGGCAGCGTTTCGGTCAATGCGAGCGGGGTCGCGGTTTACACGCATAACGGCGCTTCGACGTCGACGGTCGACACCTTCCGCTATACGGTGCAAAACGCCAAGGGCGGCGTCTCGAACGAAGCCCTGGTCACCATCAACATCACGGGCATCACCGGCCCGACCGTCACCGTCGCCTCGACCGCCACGAGCCCAACAAAGACGACGCCGATCCCCTTTACGGTCACGTTCAGCGAAGATGTGACCGGCTTCACCGCCGCGGAACTGGTCGTGACCAACGGCGCCGTCGCGAACTTCAACGCCTTCGACGGCAAGACGTATACCTTCAACGTCACGCCCACGGCCAACGGCGCCGTCACTGTGTCGGTCCCCGCAGGCGCGGCTCAAACGATCGATAATCGCGCCAGCCTCGCATCGGCGGTCAAGTCCGTCACGTTCGATTCGCTGGCGCCGACGATCACCATCAACCCGCTCACCACCAACGACACCACCCCAACACTCACCGGCACCATCAACGACGCGACGGCGACCGTCAAGGTCACCGTCAACGGCACCGAGTTCCCCGCCACCATCTCGGGAACCACCTGGACCGCCAACGTCACCACGACGCTCCTGGCCGGAACCTATGCCGTGACCGCCACCGCCACCGATCCCGCCGGCAACGCCGCCACCGCCAACAACGGCTCCGGCCTGGTCATCGACCTCACGCCGCCCAATGTCGCCATCACCTCGACGACGACCGGCCCGACCACGGCCCCGTCGTTCCCCGTCACCTTCGAATTCACGAAAAACGTCACCGGCTTCACCGCGGCCGACATCACCGTCGTCAGCGGCACCGTGTCCAACTTCGTCGCGGTCGACGGCAACACGTATACCGCGACCATCACGCCCACCATCAATG
>JBAXFO010000460.1:0-4588 GCA_037139885.1 Planctomycetota bacterium | reverse complement strand
GCGCTGGGCCGCTACATTCTGGCCGTCGGCAGCAACGCACGTGCGGCTTTGTTCTCCGGTGTGCCAATCCGCACAGTGTTGTTGTTCGTTTATGTCGCATCCGCGTCGCTGGCGGGGCTCGGCGGGGTGGCTCTGGCGTCGCAATTGCAGACCGGCGACCCGAAGCTCGGTCCCGAATACGAACTGATCGCCATCACCGCGGTCGTCGTCGGCGGCACGAGTCTACGGGGCGGCCAGGGCCGTATGTTCGGCACATTTCTCGGGGCTTTGCTCATCTCGGTGGTGCGGATGGGGATGAATCTGATCCACGTTTCGAGCTACGATCAAATGATGATCTTGGGGGCCATTTTGCTGGCGGCCGTGATGCTCGACCTCCGCCGCGATCGGTCGCAGCGCTGATCGTTCTCAATCCAAGCGCCGCTGGCATGCCATTCGCTTTGCACTGAACTCGCGCGTTATCGCTCTTCATCGGTTCGGGACGCTTCGCAAACGCGTTTTCGCGAGCGTGCGTCCTGCAAAAATCGCCGACGAGAGGTGACGATGCGCTCCCCCACTTAGTCTCGATGGGCGACGATGGCATTCGCTGACGTACCGCGGGATCCGCCCCCGGCCATGATCTTTCATGGCATGGAACAAACCGCGTCTTCGCATGCGCTTCTAGCCCGGTTGGTCGAGTTGGCCGAGGATGCGATCGTCTCCGCCAACGTGCGTCAAGAGATCATCCTGTTCAATCGCGGAGCCGAGAAAACGTTTGGCTACAAAGCCCAGGAAGTCCTCGGTCGACCGCTCGAGATGCTGCTCCCAAACCGGCTTCGCGAAGAGCATCGGGGGCAAGTCGAGCGTTTCGGCGCGGGCGAGGTCATGGCCCGGCGCATGGGCGAACGCTCGGAAGTCCTCGGCCTGCGGAAGGGGGGCGATGAATTCCCTGCGGAAGCGGCGATCTCGAAGCAGGTCGTCGAGGGCGCCACGATTTTCACGGCCATCCTGCGGGACGTCAGCGAACGCAAACGAAACGAACGCGAGATTCTCCAGCTCAACCAAGATCTGGAAAGACGCGTCGTCGAGCGCACGGCCGAACTGCAAGTGAAAACCGAAGAACTCCGCGAACTGACGCAGCAGCTTTGGCAGGCCGCGAAGCTGGCGAGCGTTGGCGAAGTGGCCGCGGGCATCGCTCACGAGCTCAACAATCCGATGGCGACCGTGACGCTGCGGATCGAATCGGTGATCAACAAGACGTCTGCGGACGACCCGCGGCGTAAATCGCTCGAGATCGCCGAGCAAGAGTTGCAGCGCATGAGTTCGCTGGTGGCGAATCTGTTGCATTTCAGCCGGCGGAGCCAGGATCAATATCTACGTGTCGACGTGTGCGTGGAACTCATCAAGACCGTCGAGCTCGTTCAATATTTGCTCAAGAAACACGGCATCGTGGTTCGGCAAGAGTTCGATCTGCACACGCCCCATTTGCATGCAGACCGTCAAAAGATTCGGCAGGTGTTTCTCAATCTGCTTACGAATGCAGCCGACGCCATGGAGAAGGGCGGCATCCTGACGCTCATTCTTGGGCCGACGCGTCTCGACGATGGGCGGTTGGCTGTGCGGATTGAGGTCCGCGATACCGGAACGGGCATCGCCGCCGCCGCTTTGCCCCATATTTTCGAACCTTTTTTCACGACGAAGGCCGAGGGCAAGGGGACGGGGCTGGGCTTGCCGATTTGCAAACGCATCGTCGAGGAACATCGAGGGACGCTGTCCATCGAGAGCGTGGAAGGCCGCGGCGCCTGCGTCAAGATTTCCCTACCGGCCATCGCCGCCGCGGAAGGCCGGCGTTAAGTCTTCTCCATCGCGCGGAATCTCCGCGACAGGAACGAAACGATGACGACAAAATTGGGCCGACTGCTGATTGTCGACGACGAGACGCAACTCGTGGCCGCGCTGTGCGAGGTTTTGGCCGAGCAGAATTACGAGACGGTCGGCGCCTCCGACGGCTACGCGGGCCTCAAGCGGCTTGAAGGCGAACGCTTCGACCTGGTGATCACCGATTTGATGATGCCCGGCATGGACGGCATCCAATTTCTGAAACAGGCGCGCGCGCTCGATCCGCAGCTCACCGGGATCGTCATGACGGGGCAGGGGAGCATCGCCAGCGCCGTCGAAGCGATGAAGGTCGGAGCGTTCGACTACATTCTCAAACCGTTCAATCTGCACATCGTGCTGCCCGTGCTGGCGCGGGCCATGGAGATGCGGACATTGCAGATGGAGAACCTGCGCTTACGCGAATACGTGCGTCAGTTGACGTTCGAATCGACCCGTTACCAGATCATCGGCGCCAGTCCCGACATCGAACACGTCAAGCGACTCATCGAGCGCACCGCGGGGGCCGATGTCACCGTGCTCATCCGCGGCGACACGGGGACGGGCAAGGAGCTCGTCGCCCGCGCCATCCACTACAACAGCCCGCGCCGGGAACGAGCGCTCGTCACGGTCAACTGCGCCGCGCTGCAAGAGACGCTTCTGGAAAGCGAGCTTTTCGGCCACGAACGCGGGGCGTTCACCGGGGCGGTGCACACCAAGAAAGGCCTGGTCGAAGTCGCCGAGGGGGGAACGCTGTTCATCGACGAGATCGCCGAGATGCCCCCGCCGATGCAGGCGAAATTGCTGCGCGTGCTCGAGGACGGCCATTACCGTAAAGTGGGCGGCACGCAAGAGTATCACGCCGATTTACGGCTCATCGCCGCGACGAACAAACCGCTCGAAGACGAGATGGCGGCCGGGCGATTTCGCGAAGATCTGTTCTATCGCTTGAACGTGGTTCCCATCGCGTTACCCAAACTGCGCGAGCGGCCCGGCGACATTCCGCTCCTGATCGAACACTTTCTCGAAACGCGCCACGTGGGCCGCGCCCGCTTTCGCGTTCATCCCGACGCGCTGCGCATGTTGACCTCGTACTCCTGGCCCGGCAACATTCGCGAGCTGGCCAATGTCATCGAGCGTGCCCAGATTCTCGCGGAAGACGATGTCATCACGCCCGAAGACCTCCCCGACAATCTCCAGCGCGCCATCGGTCCGAATTGTGCGGAAGCGTCCGCCGCGCCGTTCGACCTCGACCAGATCGAGCGCCGTACCGTCGTGGCGGCATTGCACCACCTCAAGGGCAACAAGGTCAACACCGCCAAGGCTCTCGGCATCAGCCGGCGCGCCCTTTATCGCCTTCTCGAAAAACATCGCATTCCGACCGTGCAGCACTGATCGACTTGCCATAAACTACACCCGTGGAGTTCGGCGTTTCGCACGAGTCCGCCGCGACGTCCGCGCTCCGCGGCCATGTCGCGGCGATCCCCCTAATTCGAGGTTCCGGGTGGGCAAACGCTTCATCATGAACGCCGGCCGCTCGACGCGCCAGGGCGAACTCATCAGTCTCGGCAAAGACCATCGGGAATATCTCGCCCTGGTGCAAACCCTGACGATGCACGCGGACGACATGATCGAAGTCGGCGTCAAGCCCGGCGGCAAGGTGCGCGTTCGCTCGGCTCATGGCGAAGGCGTCTTTCGCTGTCACCCAGGAAATGTCCCGTCGGGAATGGTCTTTGTCGTTTACGGTCCGCCGTCGTCCGCTCTCATCGGCACGGCCACCGACGGCACCGGCATGCCGAACTCCAAAGGCTGGGACGTCGAGCTGAATCCCATTGACGCGCCATAAATCAAGGACGCCATGCTTCGCATCAAAGGCGGCAAAGTTTACGATCCGAAGAACGGCCTCAATGGGGTCGTCAAAGATGTGTGCATGGCGGAGGGCCGTGTCGTCGCGGACATTGTCGGCGGCCGTATCATTGATGCTGCCGGGATGATCGTGTTCCCTGGCGGCGTCGATGTCCACACCCATGTCGCAGGCGGCGGCCTCAATTTCGCGCGGGCGATGACGCCGGAAAACCACCGAGCGGCCGCCAAGTTTCTGCACACGGCCGAGCGTCGTGCCGGCATCGGCGGGCCGACGCCCACCACGTTCGCGACGGGTTATCTTTACGCGGGCATGGGGTACACAACCGTCGTCGAGGCCGCGATGCCGCCGCTTTCGGCGAAACACACGCACGAAGAATTGCGCGACACGCCCATCGTCGATAAGCTCTGCAACGTCTTGATGGCCAACAACGAAATCTTGCTCGATTTGCTGGAAACCGGCGAAAAGGAACGCGCTCGCGATGTGGTCGCCTGGTTCATCGGGGCGGCGAAGGCCTATGGCGTCAAGGCGGTCAACCCCGGCGGCGTGACGGCGTGGAAATGGGGCAAGAACGTCAACGGCCTCGACGAGTGCGTGCCGGGCTATCGCAAGGTCACGCCGCGCCGCATCGTGACCGATCTCGCCCAGATCGTCGACGATCTCAACCTGCCCCATCCGTTACATCTGCATTGCAACAATCTCGGCGCTCCGGGAAACGTGACGACGACGCTCGAAACGATGAAGGCGCTCGAAGGCAATCGGGCGCATCTGGCGCATTTGCAATTTCACGCGTACGGCGGCCATTCGTGGGAGACGATCTGTTCCGCCGCCGCCCCCATCGCCGATTATTTCAACGCGCATCCGAACCTGACC
>JBAXFO010000459.1:0-4589 GCA_037139885.1 Planctomycetota bacterium | reverse complement strand
GAAGAGTTCAACTTTTACGGAATCGCCGCCGACGAGTTGATGGCTGAATTTGACGTCAGCCGCGGAACCGGGGCGCACTTCGCCGGGCAGTTCCAAGCGAACCCACGACGAATCTCCTTTGGCGACGCCACGCAACGCCTGCCCCTTCTTCGGGGCTTCCAGGGCGACGACTTCGAAATCGCCGGGCAGCTTATCTTCTTGCTTCAGTTCGGCGAATTCTTTCTGGAACGAGACTTTGCGTGTCGCCAGGGCATTGCTCCAATCGCCCCAGCCGAAGCCGGCGACGATGATGGCGAGCACGCCGGCGACTTTCAAAACGGTGAGCAGGTTTTGCACCCATTTACCGAGAACGACGCCGATCACGTTGAGCAGCGAGATGACGACGATCGCTCCGGCGGCGTAC
Source organism: Planctomycetota bacterium (assembly GCA_037139885.1). Taxonomy (GTDB): domain Bacteria; phylum Planctomycetota; class Planctomycetia; order Gemmatales; family Gemmataceae; genus JAIEPT01. Next base: position 4,186 of record JBAXFO010000459.1, on the reverse strand, counting down.
AAAAACGTCGACGATAGGCCGCCGTACTGCACGACTTGAGTCAGATCGTAAAGATTGCTGGCGTATTCGCCGAAGACGACGGCCATCGCCCCGATGCTGCACGTGAGCACGATGACGAGCTGCGCCCAGCCGAAGAGAAACCCGGCCCAGGGACCGAAGGCTTTGGTGAGATAAACGTAATCGCCGCCGGAGCGCGGGAACGAGGTCGCCAATTCCGCATAGCAAAGTGCGCCGATGAACGCGAGAGCCCCGCCGATCATCCAAATGAAGAGCGCCGACACGGGCGAGCCGGCGAACATGAAGATGAGGGGCGCCAGCTTGAAGATCGTCGTGCCGATGACGATGCCGACGATGATGTTGACGGCATCGAACACGCCCAGCTGCCCTGTGTGCTTGGGAGCGACCGGAGCGGGCTTCGTCGGATTCGGGCGCGGCGGTGCGGGATTCATGGCGCAATGGCTCCAGTCCAGGCGAAGGCATGAGAGAATTGTTGTAAAGAATCGGCCGCGGGATTTCCAATCAAATTCCAGGCGACAAACTCGGCCCCGTCGGACGGGACTTTCGAGGGGTGCAACCACATTTCGAACGATTGTCTTGCGTTGGCTCAAGAAAGGCGATATCTTAACCATTGTCCACACTCGCCCATTAGGTTTGAAACCCGCCTGCTCAATGCTGCGTTCGTCGTTTGCCCACCTGCCCGTAGCATTCCGTTCCGCTGACTGGGGAATCCTTCCATGAAGCATGCGTGCCGATTCTCGTGCCTTGTCGCTTTGCTGGCGCTCACCGCGCCGCTACGTTCTCAGGAAACCAAGAAGGTCCCCGAAGGCCCACCGCTGCCCACCGCGGCGGAACTCAAGAAACTCGAAATCTGGCCAAGCGCCATCGTCCTCAAGGGCCAGGATGATTCCGCTCAGATCCTCGTCACCGGAGAACTTGCCGCACGCTCGCAAGATCTCACCGGCGATGTCCAATACAAGGTCGCCAATCCCGCGATCGCCAAGGTCACTGCCGCAGGACGGGTCATTCCGCTCGCCAACGGCGCCACCGAAGTGACCGCTGCATTCGCCGGCAAAACGGTCAGCGTCACCCTCAAGAACGAATCGATGGACGAAAGCCTGCCCATCAATTTCGGCAACCAGATCGTGCCGATCTTCACGAAGCTCGGTTGCAATAGCGGCGGCTGCCACGGCAAATCGGGCGGCCAAAACGGCTTCGCCCTGTCGCTGCTCGGCTTCGTCCCCGAACTCGACTTCCAAACCCTCGTCAAAGAAAATCGCGGCCGGCGTCTGTTCCCCTCGGCTCCGGAAAGCAGTCTGCTCCTCACCAAGGCGGCCGGACAGATCGCTCATGCGGGCGGCAAACGCATGGATGGCGATTCCGATGAATACAAACTGATCCGCCGTTGGATCGCCTCGGGAGCTCCCTTCGGCTCCGACACAGACCCGGTCGTCGTGAAAGTGTCGGTGCAGCCGGAAAGCCGCATCTTGACGCGGAACAATCGCCAACAATTCGCCGTCATCGCTCATTATTCCGACGGCAGCACGGCCGACGTGACGCAGCGCGCTCAATATGAATCGAACGACCAAGAAATCGCCGTTGTCGATGGCTCGGCGCTGGTCCGCACGCAAGACATGAGCGGCGACGCCGCCATTATGGCCCGCTATCAAGGCCAGGTCGCCGTCTTCCGCGCCACCGTTCCTCTCGGCCTGCCGGTTCCCAAATACGACTTCGCCGAGCGGACGATCGTCGATAAGTTCACCAAGAAAAAGTGGGAGCAGCTGGGCATCGTGCCGAGCAATCTTTCCAGCGATGAACAGTTCCTCCGCCGCGTGTCGCTCGATCTCACCGGCACCCTGCCCACGCCCGAAAAAGTCAAAGCCTTCACCGAAGACGCCAACCCCGACAAACGCGACAAGCTGATCGATCAGCTTTTGGACTCCGCCGAGTACAGCTACCTGTTCGCGAATAAGTGGGCCGACATCCTCCGCGTGAAACGACGCAACCTTCCCGATCGCGCCGCGGGCACGTTCGCCTTCCACACCTGGATCCGCGAAGCCATCGCCAGCGATATGCCCTACGACAACTTCGCCCGCGAGATCCTCGCCGCCACCGGGGACGAGGCGCAGAGCCCGACCGCTGTCTGGTACAAGGAACTCAACGACCCGCAACAGTTCGTCGACGACACCGCCCAGGTCTTCCTCGGCCTGCGTATCGCCTGCGCTCAGTGCCACCATCATCCGTACGAAAAATGGAGCCAGGACGATTACTGGGGCCTGGCCGCGTTCTTCGGCCGCGTCGGACGCAAGAACGTGAAGATTCTCGCCTCCGCCAACGATCAGGGCCAACGTCTCGTCGTCTACAACAAGGCCACCGGCAGCGTCACCAACAAACGGACCAACCAACCCGCCAAGATCCAGGCCCTCGACGGCCCGCCCATGGAAATCTCCGCCGAAGACGACCCGCGTCACCGCCTGGTCGACTGGATGTCGAGCCCCCAGAATCCGTTCTTCGCTCGCGCCGTCGCCAATCGCTACTGGGCTCATTTCTTCGGCCGCGGGATCGTCGACCCGCTCGACGACATGCGCGTGACTAATCCGCCGTCGAACCCCGAATTGCTCGACGCCCTGGCCAAGGATCTCATCGATTCGAAGTACAGCCTCAAGCATCTGGTGAAAACGATCGTCCGGAGCCGCACCTATCAACTCAGTTCGGTCCCCAATGAGTTCAACAAGCACGACAAGCAATCGTTCGCCCGCTTCTATCCGCGGCGCATGTCGGCCGAAGTGCTCTACGACGCGGTGAATCAGGTCACCGCCTCGAAGGCGAAGTTCGGCGCCCTGCCGACCGACCGCAACGCACCGAACCGGGCGATCATGCTCCCCGACGAATCGTTCCAGTCGTACTTTCTCGACGTGTTCGGCAGGCCGCAACGCATCAGCGCCTGCGAATGCGAACGCGTCAGCGACGCCAACCTCGCACAGGCCTTGCATCTCTTGAACTCGCAAGAGATTCAAGACAAACTCGGCGCCCGCGCCGATCTCATGACGAAAGACCCCCGAGCCGACGATCAAAAGGTGAAGGAGCTTTTCGTGTGGATGTTCGGTCGCCAACCTTCGGACGAACACCTGAGCGTCGCCATCGAACACATCGGCCGCAACGCCGCCAACAAGAAGATGGCCTACGAAAACCTGATTTGGGCGTTGATCAACACCAAGGAATTCGTGTTCAATCAATAAGCGGTTCGCCTCGACCAGGCCGCGGAGCGCGGACGGAGTGCCTTCTCGATCGAGGCGTTCCGTCCGTGTTCTTTTGGCATTCCAGGCCCGGTGAAGTCTTACTCTGACTTATCGGCGTGGCGCTTGCGGATGTCAGCTAGAATGGCGATGCGCTCGCCGGAAGAACGATCGAGCGCCCATTCGACCAAGCTGCTGGAGCCGTCGAATTCGAGGCTCGATTTCTTCGCGGAGTCGTCTTTCGCGCCCGCTTTGACCCAGGCCCGCAGTGTGGAGATTTCCTGAGCGGTCGGCTGGGTCTTCGATTTCTTGGGCGGCATCTTGTGTCCTGAGATCCCTTCGGTGCTCGTGACCACGGCGCTCTTATCGGGATCCCCCGGCGTCACCAACTTGCGTTTGCCCCCCTTGATCAAGCTTTCGTACGTGTCGAGATGAACGCCCGCCTTCGCCTTCCCTCCCGAGTGGCAATCGACGCAATACTTGTCCAGAAACGGACGCACATCCTTGCCGTAACTCGGGGTCTGGGCCGAAACCGGACTCAACAAAGCGGCGACGAACCCCAAACTCAAGACCGACCGTAAAGCGCTCATAAGGACAACTCCTGTAAGATTCGCCTCGTTGCGACTAGACGCGCGGGCTCCGAACAGACGGACCGCACTTCGCGAGGGAAGGCTCATCGTAGCCGATCGGTTTTTTGAATCACAACATTTTCGTCAAGACAATCGGTTGCTTGCGCGTTCGTTAGAAAACGGCCGATGCCGAAATCAATCGGCCTTAGCCAATCGACGCGAACGTCGACATGACAACCATCGGACGCTGATTCCATTCGCGAAGAACCGACATCAGTTCGAAGGCGAATCCTGGCGCGATCAAATCTTTAGGCAGAACCGGTTAGGACGAGTTGCGAATTTTCCGACGGAAATCGATGTCTTTCGCGAACGGGGGTTGCGATC
>JBAXFO010000458.1:0-4625 GCA_037139885.1 Planctomycetota bacterium | reverse complement strand
GCGCGGCTGGCACCGGCACGACGGCGACGCTGGCTTCCTCGATCAGGAATTTTCCCTTTTCACGACCCGGCAGGGCGGCAAAGGGAACGCCCGTGATGGCTCCGTCGGGCGCGACCAGGACGATCGACTTGCCTCGCAAACGCTCCTCCAGCGGTTGGAAGATCAAGCGGCGGACCTCGGCGCCGGGATCGTTGTTTGCCGCCGCCGACACGGGACGCAGAAGGCGGCCGCGCCAACTGGCGATCGCGTCGCCGATCGCCTTCGCCGGTCCGAGGTCGTGGAGGGCGATGTCGCGGTCGCCGCGAATCACGAACGCGACGAACTTTCTCTGCCGTTCGATGCGATCCGGCGCCGGCCTGCGAATGTCGGTGAACTCCAGGTAGTCGACGAGGACCGCATCGGCGGGGAGGGCGGACTTGAGAGCTTCGACGGTCGGCGCTTTCGTTTTCTTGTCGAAGGTATCGCTGGCGCTCGCCAAAGCGGCCTCGAGAGCTTCCTTACGCTGTGAAAGTTCCGCCATTCGGGCTCGCCAGGCGCCGAGTTGGGCGGACTTCGGCGCCGAGAAGGCGAGCCTGGAAAACTCGTTCGCGGTCGCTTCGAGATCCGCGAACGCTTTGCTCGCCTCCGGTTGCGCGTCGAGTTGACGGCGCAGACGCAGGCGCCGCTGCTGCAGAAAGACCGACCCTTTCCAGGCGAGGACGTGCGCGTAGACGTCGGCCGCGGGCAAGGCTCCTTGAACGGCGAGCGCGAGATAATGGTCCAAGTGGCTGCGCGACTGTTGCAGCATCCGCAACTGCTGCCGCTCGGATTGAGCCGCGGCGGCCAGTTCGAGATTCTGCCGAGTCGCCGACAGGCCGCGTTCGAAGAGGACGCGGGCCTCGACATATTCCTTTCGGAAAAGACGCCAATCGCCCAGATTGCGAAGCGATTCGGCGGTGTTGATGTGCCAGGGGCCGAGCGCTTTCTCGCGAATCGCGAGCGCCTGCTCGAGGTGCGATTGCGCGGCCGCGTCGTCGCCTTTCGCCAGCAGCAACATGCCGAGGTCGCCCAGCGAAGTCGCCGTATCGGGGTGATCGTCGCCCAGCGATTTCTTGTGAATCGCAAGCGCCTGCTCGAAGAGCGTTTGAGCGGCGGGGAGGTTGCCCAGCGACCGCTCGGCAAAGGCGAGATTGTTGAGCAGGCCGGCGAGTTCGGGGTGACGGTCGCCGAGGGCCGCCTTGCGGGACGCGAGCGCCCGTTCGAAATAGGACTTCGCGCCGGCGGGATCGCCATTCGCTTGCAAAAGGACGCCCATGCCGTTGAGCGAACTGGCCGTTGCCGAATCGCGCTCGCCGAAGCGCTTCAACCGAATCGCGAGAACTTGCTCGAATTGAACTCGGGCGCCGGCCGCATCGCCCGCCGAGAGCAGAAGCGAACCGAGGTTGTGGCGCGCCACGGCGGTATCGGCGTGGTCGTCGCCATGAGCGCTTCGATTGATCGAGAGGGCCCGCTCGTAATGGAAGCGAGCGGCGGCGAAACGGCTTTGCGAATCGTTCAGAAAGCCGAGGTTATTGTGCGAGACCGCGGTCTGCGGATGATCCTCGCCCAGGATTCGCCGACGAATCTCGAGCGTGCCTTCGCAGTAGGGCCGAGCCTGATCGAGATGCCCCGCTTCGCTCAGCATCAGTCCCAGCAGACTCGCGCTCAGGCAGGTGACCGGGCTATCATCGCCGAGAACCTTCGACCGAATTGCATGGGCTTCGCGAACGTGCTTGATTCCGGCGGCGAGCTCGCCTTGTTGGTGCGCGAAATCGGCCAACAGCGTCGCAATATCGGCTTGCCGAAGGTCTTTGCGCGGAGCGTCGGCGAGCGACGCCAGCTTCCGCACGTGTTCCAAGGCGAGTCGCGCGTCGGTCGTTTTCCAGTGAGCGGCGCCGAATTGATCGCTGTTGGCGTCGAACGCTTCCTTGCGAAGTTCGAGAGCGCGCGGAAAGCGGCCGTCGAGCTCGAGTATGCGCAACAACCGCACGCTCGTCGAGCGGTAAGCCGGAGAGCGATCGCCGAGGTACGTCCGCTCGAACGCCAACAACTCTTCGAGCGCCGCCACGGTTTCGGGAGTCTTGCCTTCGCTCTGGAGAGCCTTCGCGACTTTTTGCAGTCGCTCGTGCGTTTGCCGCTGCTCGGCCGTGAGTTCTTGGCCCGTCAGCGGCGCCGACCACGTCCATGCGAAGACCAAAACGACGATCGTTGAAACATATGAAACGTTCTTGAGAGGACATCGAACGGCAGCGAGGCCTTTTGACCGGAAGGGGGCCGCGCCGGGTGTCAGCCTTGGCAAACGGCTCGAAGAAAAAGGTATTCAGGCGGAGTGAGGGTTGGCTGGGTTCTTGAACTCGGAGAGAAGGGAAGGTCAGGTTCGCATGCTCGCGGCTTTCGGCAGGAGATCTCTGGCACGGCTTTACGGCGATCGTGATGGGCCAGCCAGCGCTCTCCTGCGGAGAGCCGCGAACGCGCGAACGCAATGAGCCGCGGACGGAGTTCGCGGAGCGTGGCTTGAAGCGTTGGACGAGGGGCCGACGCCTTGCGTTGGCCTTGACCGCGCAGCGCGTTCTACGGGAGAATCGCGGCGATGAAGACTTCTTCACGCAAGGCGAGCGGTCTCTCGTGGCGATTTCTCGGTTGGATGATCGTTTCGGTCATCGTTGCCGGATCGGTCGCGTCGTTCGAACGCCGCTATTATTTGTCGATTCTCGCGCAGCATGGCGTGCCGGCCAACACGGTGGAACGCCGCGTGGCGTTTTTGCTTCTTGCGGGTAAGTCGCTGATTGTCTTGACGCCCTGGCTGGTCGGCTGTGCGTTGCTGGCGTGGAGCGGGCGCCGGCGTGGGGCGGATATCGCGTTTCTCTCGGGCGTTTTCGGCCTGACGCTCGGGTTGCTGGCCGATGTGACGATTCGTCGGGCCACGGGCAATTCGCTGGCGTTCTATCTCAGCTTTGCCGCCAATCCTCGGCAATGGGTTTACGGCGGCGTCGGCGGCGGTCTCGCCGCCGGGTGGCTCCCGTATGGCGCGCTGCTCGTCGCCGGTCTGGCGGCGGGGCAATGCCTCGTCCACACCGCGTGCAAGCGGACGCTGCGCGGGCAGAGCCCACGCACGATCGGGGCGGCCCTCGGCGTGGGGGCGGTCGGCTTCGCGGCGTGTCTGGTCGCGCCGGCCTTGGCTCACGCCTGGACGCGCGGCTCCGTCGCCATCGATGTGCTCCATGCGCAACTCCCCTTGAACACGTATGAATTCGCTTTGACGCCCGCGGACGACGCGGCTTCGCTGCCGTTCCGCTTGATCGTCGAGAGGGAAGTGAAACATCCGTACGACGAATGGCGCGCCAACCTGAAAGTCGGGCCGACGCCGGCCGATTTGCAAATCGCGCCCGGTAAACGCCCGCCGCACATCGTGCTCATCGTTTTGGAGAGCCTGCGTCCCGAAGCGTTGCGGGCGGAGAACATGCCGCGGGTGACGGCGTGGGCCGAGAACGGCTTGCGTCTGGATCGGCACCATTCGCTATCGAATTGTTCGCATATGGGGATGTTCTCGCTCCTGTTCGCCCGGCCCCCCTTGCACTACGGCGAGACGCTCGATGTCGGCCATGCCGCGCCGGTCTGCGCGACCCTGGGCCGCGCGGGCTACGAACGCTCGTTTTTGAGCGCCGTCTCCGTGCAATGGGAACGCATGAACGACTTCATTCATCCGACGAACTTCGACCGCATCGAGACGTGCGAAAACCCCTGGAGCGCTCTCGACTTCAACAACTGGATCGCCGGCGACCGCGTGGCCCTGCGCCGCGCCCGGCAGCTTTTGCAAAGCGAGAAGCCGCAATTCGTCGTCGTCTTTCTCATGGCGTCGCATCTTCCCTATGCCTGTCCGCCCGAGTACGAACGCCATCGTCCCGTGCCGCCGGGGCGCTCGCTCATGGAAAGCTTTCTCAGCAAACGCCTGACCGATCGCGAGGCCGTGCGCCGCCGCTACCGCAACGCCCTCGCCTTCCTCGACGATGAAGTCGCCGATTTCGTGGCCGAACTCGATCCCGCGCGGCACCTCGTCGGCCTCACCGGCGATCACGGCGAATCGTTTCAAGACGACGGCGTTTGGATCCATTCCTCGCGACCCTCCGACGCCCAGGTCCGCGTCCCCTGCGTCTTGTTGGGCGACGGTTTGCCGAAGCGAACCATGGACGCCATCACGACGCACGCGGATATCGCTCCGACGCTGTTCGCCGCCATCGCCGGTTCGGCGGCGACGCCGACGCGCGTGCCGGGCTCGCCGGGCCGCGATCTCTTGCACGAGCCCGCGCCGAACCAAGCCCTCGTGGTCTGTCACGTCGACGGCGCGCATCAGATCGTGCTCATTCGCGACGACCTTCGCGTGGGCGTCCACGTCAAGGCGGCTCCGCAGCAAATGAGCGTTGAGGGGGTTTATGGGGAGAATGGCCTGCGTCAGCATGACCGACCCTTGCCTCGCGACCTCGCTCGCTCGGTGGCCGAATCGCTGGCGAACGAGCTGCGACGCATGTCGCGCTGATTCTCCGCGCGAGAGCGCTTGTCGCACGCATGCTTCGAAGCGATGGAACGTGCGTAGGGTCAGCGCTCTCCTG
>JBAXFO010000457.1:0-4636 GCA_037139885.1 Planctomycetota bacterium | reverse complement strand
CGTTCGCCAGCTGCGCCAGTTTTCCCGAAAAAGCGTCAGAAAATGGACAGCTACGATCAGGATCCTGCCAGCGCTCTCCTGCGGAGAGCCGCGAACCATCCAACAATCGATCCTTGACCGTGCACTAGCGAAACATACTGCGGACGACCCACCAGACGAACGTGAAGACGGCGCCGGCGACGAGAGGCCAGCGAATCAGGGTCCAGGCGGTTTCGAGGTAAAATTGCGCGGTCGAGCTGCGGGTGGCGCCTTGAGGCCGCAGTTTCTCGCGCTCGTGTTCCCCGACTTCCAGGCGCTTGTCGATCTCCTTGTAGAGATCGCGGTAGGCCGATTTCGTGTCGGCGGCCGCGCTTCGGCCGAATTTGTTGCAGGCGGTATGAAATTCCTTCCATGTCGAGATCGACCGGAAGTGTTGCTTGGCGAAATGGCTGATCGGCGTCGTGGGTTTGATTTTGCCCGACTGCATCAAGGCGCAAATCTGCTCGGTGGTTTGCTTGCGAATGACATGCTTGCCCGGCGACGACGGCATCTTCACATACCAGACGGCCGGATCGAAGTCGGGATTATCGTCGATCGTGTCGGCCGCGGCGGGCTTGCGCGTTTCGGCTTCCGGTCCGCCATCGCCATATTGGATGAAGGAAAGGCGCTTCGACGCCAGGTCGAGCTTTTCGAGGTCGCGAATGAGTTCCCCGACCGACTGATAGCGCTGTCCGGGGTTCTTGGCCATCATCTTGAGCAGGATGAGGTCGAGCCGTTCGGGGACTTCGGAATTATGCGAACGGGCTGTGGCGAAAGTGGCCCGTTCTTTCGCTTGAATCAGTTCGACGAGCGTGCGGCCCTGGAACGGCGGCAGGCCGGTGAGAAGGCAGTACAGCTGACAGCCCAGGGCGTAGATGTCCGAGCGGGCGTCGATGGTTTTGGCGTCTTTGGCTTGTTCGAGCGGCATGTACCAGGGGGTGCCGATGGCGTGGCCGGTTTGCGTGAGGGTCAGGTCTTCTTCGCTGGTTTTGACCATACCGAGATCGGCGACCTTCACCTGCCCGGTGGCGGAGATCAAGATGTTTTCGGGCTTGATATCGCGATGAACGATGCCTTGATTGTGGGCGTGCTCGAGGCCGCGGGCGATGGCGAGGGTGACGCACAGGGCGTCGGGGACGGTGAGGCGGCGCAGATGCCGGAGCCAGCTTTGCAGATCTTTGCCTTCGACGAACTCCATGGCGATGTAATGGTTGCCGGCGACTTCGCCGACGCCATAAGCCTGGACGATGTTTTCGTGATCCAGCTGGGCCAGGGCCCGGCCTTCGCGGTAGAGGCGTTCGACGAGGCGCGGCTGACTGGCGATATGGGCGAAGAGGATTTTCAGGGCGACGACGCGATTGAAGCTGACCTGCCGCGAGCGATACACCGCTCCCATGGCGCCTTCGCCCAGCTTTTCGAGCAGCTCGAAATCGCCGAGCGTCGCGCCGACCATCGGCTTATTGACCGGAAGCGGAACGCCGCCCGGAGGAGTGAGATCAGGTGCGTCGGTCCCCGGATCGATCACACGTGTGACCTCCAGTTTTTCCCACGTCCCTTCGTCGCTTTCCTGATCGAGAGCGAAGGTGCGCGCGAAGCGATCCATACCGTCGCTCTCGGCCGCGGCGGAATCCGTTGCTTTCGGCGCCTTGGGCGGTGAGGAATCCAAATTAACGATCCTCAGTTCGTTTTTCGAGGCCGGCCGCAGCGCCATGGGAACGTGCCCCGGCCTGCCTCCAGCGTCGAATTTTTCGCGATCCTTACGCTCGATCCCAATCCAAATCCATGAAGCTTCGCTGCGAAACCCCATCGATATTCGATGACAAGTCTCTGAATCCACTGCGACAAAACAATGACGTGATTCGACAGGTACTATAACACAATTTTAGTCGGTCGTATTGCTTTTTCCAAAGATTCCAGCAAATTCCGCCGAATTTTTATTGCGCCAGAGGAATATTTCGCGACATCGTCGGCGTCGGCCCCTGCGACGAAATCGGCTCGATTTCGCGGATTTGGATGCCCGACGCAAAATTTGAACGCGCGGCCGCAACATCCGCGGAAAGTTTAAGCTATGGTTGCGGTGAACAGGACAGACACTGTGTCGAAACCGCGAATCCTTGGTTGGCCGCCGCCTTCTTGCAAGGATCGCTTTCATCCGACGCCATGAAGGTCTTTCCCCGCCATGCCTGAAGGTTATATCTCGTTGTCGGGCATCGGCCCCATGGTCGAAGGCCTCACCTGGAATTCCGAACGCCTGCTGCGCATCGGCCGTCAGGCCAGCCTGGAAGTCGTGCTTCGCGATACATCCGTCGATCGCCTGCACGCCGAAGTGAAATTCCAGGGCCAACGCTGGATGCTCAAGGACCTCGCCGATAGCGCCTTTTATCCCACGTATCTCAACGGCAAACTCGTGAGCGTCAAGCCCGAGCAGCTGAAGCTCAACGATCTGATTCAGGTCGGCAAGCTCAAAATGCGCGTCGGCTGCATCAGCAGCGAAAAAGTCGAGCACGTCATCGAGGGGCCGGGAAACCCGGATAAAACGAATCCAAAAATCCCCACGCCCAAGCCCAAGCCTGCCCCGGCGCTTCCGCCCCAACCCGAACCGCTCGCCGCCGAACCGCCGCGACCGTTTGTCCCGTCGCCGGGACCCAGTGTGCCGACGCCGATTCCCGGCACGACCAAACCGGGCGTCATCGTCATGACGGGGATCCATCGCACCGTCAATCGCGAAGTTTTCAACACGCCCAACCCCGGCGCCTCCGAAACGGCGACCAACCCCGATCTCCAGGTCTTGCAGGTCCAGGCCAGCACGCAGCATTCGTGGGACCAGGCCCTGGAGTTGGCGACATCGTCTTTGAGTCAACGCCCCGACGCCAGCCGCACGATGATGTCGCTCCTGCGCGCCAATCATCACCTTTCGACTCACTCGAACCTCGACGATCTCCTTCACGCCATCCTGGACGACGTGCTCAAATCGCTCGACGCCCAGCGCGGCGCCATCCTGCTTTCCGATCCCAGAACGGCGAGCCTCGACCTCAAGGCCGCCCTGGCCCCCAGCCCTTTCACGACGGGCAAAAAGGGCTATAGCCGCACGCTCGCGGAACGCAGTTTCCATCAGGGCGAATCGCTGCTGTGCCGCGACATCAAGAGCGAACGCGAGCTGAGCGCCGCACGCAGCGTGATCTTCGGATCGATGTCGTCGGTCATTTGCGCCGTGCTCCGAACGCCCCGGCGGCGTATCGGCGTGCTTCACCTCGACCGCGGTCCGCTGCAAGAGCCGTTCAACGAGAGCGATCTCTATTTGGCCGACGCCGTGGCCGCCAACATGGCTGTCGGCATCGAATGCGCGCAGCTGGTGGCGAACCAGAGCGAACAGTTCCTCGAAACCGTGACGACGCTGGCGCGGGCTGTCGAGATGCGCGATCAATACACCGGCGACCACACCAAACGCGTCACCGATTTCGCCCTGATGATGGCCGAGGACCTACGGCTCACCAGCGCCGAACGCTACCAGATCAAGATCGGCACGCCGCTGCACGACCTCGGCAAGATCGGCATTGAAGACGCCGTGCTCCGCAAACCCGGGAAACTCACGGACGGCGAATTCGAGCACATGAAATCGCATACGGTCAAGGGCGCCGACATGCTCAACGGCTTCGCCAGTCTCGCGGCCATCGTGCCGATCGTGCGTTCGCATCACGAACGCTGGGACGGGTCCGGCTATCCCGACAAACTCGGCAAATCCGACATCGCGCTCACCGCCCGCATCGTGGCCGTCGCCGACACCTTCGACGCCATGACCTCACATCGCCCCTACCGCCCGGCCCTGCCTCCGCAGCTGGCGTTTCTGGAGCTGCTCAGCAAGGCCGGCACGCACTTCGACCCGCATGTGGTGCAGTCGTTCGTGCGTTTGCGGCCCAAAGTCGAAGACATCATGCGGAGTCATGCCGCGCCTTGAAGCAACGTTTCCCGGTCGCTGCCACAACTTTACGACCCAGGTTGACGCCAATGCCTACCACCTTAGCCTTGCCCCTCTCCGTTCGCGAGACCGCCGGCGCGTTCGCCGAACCGACGATGCAGTGCGGCTCCACCGCAGCCACCGCGCTGGGCGACAGCCCCATCGAGCCGACCTGGATTCTCGAGGGCCGTCCCGTCGCCCGTTCGCTGAATCTAACCAAGGCGTACGACAAGAATCTCTCGTGCGGTCTTTGGGATTGCACGGCCGGCACGTTCAAATGGATCTTCCGCTGCGACGAAATCGTCCACATCCTCGAAGGCGAAGTGATCGTTCAGGACGACGCCGGCGCACGCACGCTGAGGCCCGGCGACATCGCGTTCTTCCCGCAGGGGCTGGAAACGGTCTGGCGCGTGCCGCACTATGTGAAGAAGTTCGCCATCCATCGCTCGGTGGAACGAGGGTTCGTGACGCGCGTGGCGTCGAAGGTGAAGAAAGTCATGACCCGCGCGATTCAAGCCGCCCGCGCCGCCGTGATGTGATCGCTTTCGTCGGGAGCGCCGCACAAGCCCTGGGATGAGGATGACGTGCCCTAGCGCCTCGTCCAGGCGAAATCTTCGGCGTGAGCCGGCGGGTTTATCCGGTTTATCCCGCCGGGACAAGCCC
>JBAXFO010000456.1:0-4646 GCA_037139885.1 Planctomycetota bacterium | reverse complement strand
GCCTCAGCTTGCTCGGATCCGGCACCTGGGCCGCCTCGGGCAATCCTTTCAAGATCTCACGCCGTTGCGTCAATCGCGCCCGGGCGTCGTCCAGCGCTTTCTTCTGCTCGGGATCGCTGTCGATCAGACCGCGCAGGTTGGCCTTGGTGTAGGCGGGACGATCGATGCCGAGATGGCAGGTCGTGCAGCGGTCGAAACGGGTGACGTCTTTGAAATTGTAGTTGATGCCGTAATCGTTGTTGGTGATCTGCTGAATGCGGAAGGGGGACGCGAAACCATCGATGATCGGCAACGCGCGAATCCAATCGCCCCAGCCCCATTCTTTCTTGATCGATACGGTGACCGCGGCGTCGAACTTGTCGTTCAGCTTTTTGAGATCGGACAGCTTCTTGGTGAGGTCGGCGTCGATCTGATCGACCTTCGCCTGCATGGTCTTCATCTGACCGTCGACATCGTCGCGATATTTTTCCGCGAGGGCGAGTTGTTCGTTGAGCTTGGCGAGATTGCCGGTTTCGTCTTTGACGCCGCCGGCATCGTTGCGTTCTTGAAACATATACAGGAAGCTGAGCTTCGAGCCGACATCGGCCTTCACTTCGGCGAGCTTCGCTTCGGCCTTCTCGCGCGAGGGTTCGAGCTTGGCGAGTTCCTTCTTGAGCGCGTCGACTTCGGGCTGCTTGGCGGCGCGCTCCTCGCGGGCGGTCTTCACGGCCTCCTCGGCTTCCCCGAGCTCTTCTTCGGGGGGAAGCTGCTGGAGCGCCACGCGCTGGGCGAGTTTCGATTCCACTTCGCGGAAGACGCGTTGCTCGGGTTTCCATTCGCGGAAATAGTCTTGCGCGAACATGAGCAACGCCGACACCAACATCGCAATGCTCGCCACGGCGAACACGATGTCCAGCGCCTCTTGATTGCGTAACGGTTTATCCGTAGCAGCCATATCAGCCTCAGAAAAACGAACTCACGAAATATCGCCAGGGAACCGAGCGGACTCGGGCCATCTGCAAACCGGAGGCGCGTCTTCAAGGGCTGGTGGGCTTCGCTCCGCTCAACCCACCCTACGGGTTCTCGCCCCGCGCCGCGTCCCGCTAAATGTTCAGGAAGTACTCGGGAATGAACACGATGTACTTCAAATTCATCGTCCAGCGGAGCACCATCTTGAGCGGCAGCGCGGCCATGAACTGGATGAGCGTCACCAGCAAGAAGAAGCGGATGAAGCCCATCTTGATGAAGTAGCTGCGCATGATCGTCTTGGCGAGCAGCGGCGGCAGCAGGATCAGGTACGCCAACACGATGAGGATGCCGGGCAGCTCGCGGATGTACCACGGCTTGCCTTCGACGGCGTCGCCGACGAGGTACAGCCAAAACAGATCCGAAAGGTTGACGTTGTTCAGCGGCACCGTTTTGTGCGGATCCCATGGCTCGAACAGACCGAAGAAGTTCCAGTTCGGGCCGCGAAGGAACGTTCCCAGGATGATGAGCACGACCCAGAGAATGATGAAGCCGTACATGAACGTCACGATCGCGAATTTGCGTTCGACGAAGGTGTAATAGCCGTTCCCCTTGGTGTTGAAGTCGATGTAGGGGATGGCGATCAGGCCGACGATGATCATGCTGGGGAGGACGACGCCCGCCATCCAGGGATCGAAATAAACGAGCATTTCTTGCAGGCCGAGGAAGTACCAAGGGGCCTTCGACGGATTGGGGATCTTGGCCGTGGAGGCGGGCGATTCGAGCGGGGCCTTCAGGAAATACGCCCAGATGACCAGGGCGAACGTGAAGAGCACCATGCAGATGAGCTCGGTATAAACGAGATCGGGCCAGGTGAGCACCTTGTCTTCGCCGAGCTTTTCGAGCGGCGGCTCCCCCTTGGCGATGCGTTCGTCGTTGATGACGGCCTTCTGCAAGGCCAGCCAGGTGCAGTACCCGACCGAGAAGATCAAGATCACGATCGGCACGTTGTCGGGCTTGGTGATGATGTTGCGGAAGTTGACGTCGGTCATCGCCCAGCCGCTAAAGAGCAGCGTCAGCATCAGCCCCGACCAGCCGACGATCGGATCGGTCAGGAACTTGCGGAAGTAGAGCATGGCGAAGAATGCGGCCGTGGAAATCACGAAGTAACTGATCGGATTCATCACGGCGTCGATGGCATGGGTGATGTGATGCGAGATCACCCAGTCGGCGTGCAGAAAATAGGCGAGGGAGTGGATGAGAAACACGCCTGCGATGCCGCCCCAGAGGAGGGCTTGCGAGCGGTTTTTCGACGAGCGATTCAGATAGGACGCGAAGCCGACATTCATGAGAGCGACGATGAGATAGTAAATCCCAAGGCCAGTCTTTGTGGAGTCGGAAAGGTCGTGACCGTGCATGGAACGTTCCAGCCTTTAGACCATGTGATTCGTCGTCCCGATGACGAATGACGAAATACCCACTGACGATAACAGCCTGCAAGCCGGGCGGATGATGGCCATCCGCCGCCGGCGCCTCGAATCGTTAAAGCGCTCCGCTGATGTTGCCGTCTTTGCGGACGCGCCAGAAGTGGATCGCGATGAGCAAAGCCGCGGCCAAGGGCAAGGCGACGCAGTGAAGCACATAAAACCGCAGGAGCGCCGTCTCGCCGACGAAGCGACCGCCGAGCAAGAGGAAGCGTGCATCCGAGCCCGAGTGGATGAGATCGACACCGCCGATCGAGAGGATTTTGGCGCCGGGGCCCTCATACCCCATGAAAGGCGTCGCCCGGGCCATATTGCTGCCGACGGTGATGGCCCAAATGGCCAGCTGATCCCACGGCAACAGATAGCCCGTGAAGCTCAGGAGCAAGGTGAGCACCAGCAGGATGACGCCGACGCCCCAGTTGAATTCCCGTGGCGGTTTATAACTGCCCGTCAAAAAGACACGATACATGTGCAGCCAGATGGAAATGACCATGGCATGGGCCCCCCAGCGGTGCAGCTCGCGGAGGATGCCGAGCGTGGTCACGTCGCGGAGGGCGAGGATGTCGTTGTACGCGTGTTCGAGCGTGGGCCGGTAGTAAAACATCAGGAGGACGCCGGTCACGGTTTCGACCAGGAAGAGGAAGAACGTGATGCCGCCCATGCACCAGGTGTAGCTGAGTTCGATGCCGCTTTTGCGGACCGAAACCGGGTGCAAATGCAGAAACACGTTCGTCAGCATGACGACGACGCGGTTGCGGCGGTCGCGCGGCGCCGGGTGCCGGAAGATGCTCTTCCAAACCTGCGAGTTACGAATGAAATCGCCGATGGACATTTGAAGGGATCCTCAAGGCTTGTTCGCCACGGTCGAATGTCTTGTCTTGTGCCGATTCGTCAGTCGCCCATCACAGCAGCAAATACGAATCGCTGTCTTCCCACTGACCCAGTTCTTTCTGAAACTTGCGCGACTTATCGACGACGATGATGCCTTCGTCGGTCTTGCGGATGGCGAAGCGTTCGAGGGGGCGGGGAGCGGGGCCCTCGAAGTTCACGCCCGAGATGCGGAAGCCGCTGCCGTGGCAGGGGCATTTGAATTTCTTTTCCGATTCGAGCCAGTTCGGCGTGCAGCCCAGATGGGTGCAGATCGTCGAAAGGGCATACACAATATCGCGATTGCGTTCATCGCGCGAACGAATGATCCAGGCGCCGACTTCTTTGTATTTATCGTCGACCTTGTTCATCTCATAAGTCTGGATGTCGCCCCCGCGAAAACTGGTGGGGGGCTCGGAAAGCACATTCGGGAACAAAAATCGAACGGTGTAAAGCGTCAGGCCTGTCATGGTGGCCGTGAAGGCGATCCACGCGGCCGTGAACCAGGAGCCGATCACGGCGACGAGAGCCGTGCCGATAAAACCGCGCCGCGTGGGCTCCGGTTTCGCAGCGGCTTTCGCCGGTGCAGCTGGCTTCGGCGGAATCACGACTTTGGGCGGCGCGGGCGGCTGCGGCGTTGCAGCCACCACGACCGGAGGGACAGGTGGGGTCGGAACTGCGGGAGCGGGTGTCGGTTCGGACATAACTCTTTGCTCTGGCGAGTGTCCCGCGATGCGGCGGGGGCTTTATTCCCATTCTAGGCGCATCGCATTTCGAGATTGTGAAAAATCCCACGAAGTCGTTGTAGGAGTTCATTGCGGCCTGTCAACTCGGCAAACGACCGAGAGCGTCAACCTGTCCATCACGTCATGTTCAAGACACGCCGAACTTCGCGTTCGCTCACCGGGGCGATGATGCCCTTCTCCGTCACAATTCCCGAAATCAACTCCGCGGGCGTAACATCAAACGCAGGATTGTAAACGGCCATGCCCTCCGGAGCGATCCGCTTGCCCATGCCATGAACGATCTCCGCCGCATCGCGTTCCTCGATCGGAATGCCGGAACCATCAGGCAGCGTGAGATCGAACGTCGTTGACGGAGCGACGATGTAGAACGGAATTTTGTGATGCTTCGCCAGCACCGCGACGCCATAGGTGCCGATCTTATTGGCGGCATCGCCGTTGGCCGCGATGCGGTCGGCTCCGACAAAGATTTTCTGCACCCGTCCTTCCTTCATCACCTGTGCGGCCATGTTGTCGCAGATGAGCGTCGCGGGCACGCCATGTTGCATGAGTTCCCATGCGGTGAGGCGGGCGCCTTGCAGAAGCGGCCGCGTCTCATCGACCCAAA
>JBAXFO010000455.1:0-4665 GCA_037139885.1 Planctomycetota bacterium | reverse complement strand
AACCAAAACGGCATCGATTCGTTGCAGCGTTTCACGGGCCCCGGCGGCGATGCCGATTCCTTCCGGAGTCTCGGGTTCGCGGACGTTGATGCGAATGAGGAACGCGTGAAACAGGTCCACCAGTTGTTCGCTGAACATGCGCACGGTCGGAACGGCTGTGCCCGCGCCGCATTCGATGACGACGATTTTCAATTCCGCCAGCGCGCGACACCACGCAGTCATGCGTTGGCTCTGGGCGAACGAACGTCGGTTGTCCCAGTCGGCGTCGCCGAACATCAGGATGTTCGGCCGGGCCAGGCCGCCGCAACTCGGGCAGGATGGCAAGGGCGGCAGGGCACGCAAGGTCTCCGGGTCGATCGTCACGTCGTACGGGTCCGACGAGAACGGCGCCATGCCGCATTCGTTCAGGCATTGCAATTGATGGATCGTGCCATGCACTTCGAGGATCCGGTCTTCGTCGAACCCGGCTTTTTGAAACGCGCCGTCGACATTGGAGGTGTAGACGTACGCCCCTTTGCGGCCATTCTCGGCCCAGCGCCTCAGGATGGCGAAGCCGGCGTGAGGAGTCGTCGTCCGATAGCTATGCAGCCGCATGCCATAAAAGCCCCACGCCAGGGCCGGGTCCTCGCGAAACCAGCGTGGGTTCGCGAGTTGCTCGAAACGCAGGCCCAGTTTGGCGAACGGCGGATAAGCCCGCCAAAACCCTTCGCCGCCGCGAAAATCGGGGAGGCCCGAATCGACGCCCATGCCGGCCCCGGCCGTGATCACAAGGGCGTCCGCAGCGGCGATCGCATCGGCCAGTTGTTGGGCAAGGGCATCAGTCAGCATGGGATTCTCCTTGGAAACGCATCCGACAGAGAGAATTCCGCGACGTGGAGTTCGGGCGCTCGCCGAAACGCACGCCCGCACGCTTCAGCGAAGCGAGAGCGCTAAGCTCGTTCACGTTCCTGAACCCTGAACAGCGCCAACAGCGCCCCCACCTACTGCCGCTCCGCCAGCTGCTGCTTGTTGCTTAGATAAAAATATTGCCGATTGCTTCAAAATCTCAGCCAGTTCAACGGAGGGCGTAAACCCTGTTCGAGATATGACATCTTGAGGCGTTGCTTTTCTAAGCCATTCGCAATCTGCAACACTATCCATCGTCAGGCCCGTCTTGCAGCGTGCGGCGCCTCGACGATAGGGCAAGCGGACTGTCGTAGCAGACAACGGAAATGAAAATTTGCTGGTAACCGCTGCGCCGTAAAGCAGCGTGTCTGTATCGTTAAAATCCTGAATTAGCACGATATTGCGATCTTTCGGATTCGCGCCCTGCTTGTCGGGGACTTGCGAGATCCAAAGAATCGTACCCTTCAAATACACCACGGCCATTGGCGGCGCCTCGATACTACCTAATGGCCATAGCCGCCTTCGTCCCCATCACATTTTTTAGCAGTGCTGCATTGAGAGGCGGCATCTCCGCAATTCGCCGCTCCGCTTCTTCTTCTCGACGTCGCAATTCATGGCAATATTTCGCCAACGACCCTGGCACGTCTTGCGCCGAAAAATACTCTGCAAGCAAATCAACATCGATCGGATCTTTGCCATTCCCATCTATCGGCCGTCCTCCCCATGCTTTGATCCATGGAGCTTCGTGATGGGTCATATCGGAGAGCTTCAGAGCAGAAAATCCCTTGTAAGCATCCCAAAGATGATTCAAGAACTCCTTTTCGTCTTCATCCGAAATGTCTGGCACGTCGACGAACAACTCCGGCGTAATTGGCTTTGCCCCCTGTTCATCAGGCATTGCTTGGTAAACCTCAGGGACAACAGGGCCGTAACGCCACGCTTGCAGTTCTTCTGCAAACAAATCGCGTTCGCGCAACACCATTGACCACGCCTGCGCATAGTACAATAGCTTTTGCAGTCTCAGGTTCGTCAGAGGATCCTTCTCCGGTCCCGAGAGCGACAGCTTCATGAATTCTTTGGCGATCGAAAAGATATGGGACATAGAGCAGCCTCCCCAAGCAGCTCCCGGTGAACATTCATCCACATCAAATTGTATCTCAAGACTCCGTCCGGGTCCAGACGTTCGGCTCACGCAGGGGTCGTTTGCCGCAAAGCCTTTTTAAATTTCCCGTTCTGACCGCCGAAGGAGCGGTAGGAAATCTATCCACACCACTTTGAATTAGCCCCTTTGAATTAACTCTTCTTGTTCTCTTCCATTTCGCGGAGCAGGCTGTTGATGGCTCGTTCGACGTTGGCGGGTTGTTTGCCTTCGAAGCGGTAGCGGATTTTGCCGGTGGCGTCGAGGAGGAAGATGGTGGGCCAGCCGCCGACGGCCCATTGGGTGGGCACCGGACCGCTGGCGTCGCCGATGTGGAACGAGCGCCAGGTGAGGCGATTTTTGTCTTGCACCGCTTTCGCGTCATCGCGGGCTTCGTCGGCGTTCACGCCCAGGAGAACGAACGGTTTGTCACGCAGTTTTTCGACGAGGTCTTTTTCGTGCGGGAAGAGATCGCGGCAGTGGCCGCACCAGTTGGCCCAGAAGCTGACGGCGACGACTTTGCCGCGCTGATCGCTGAGCTTCATCGGCACGCCTTCGAGATCGACGCCGAGGATTTCGGGCGCGGGTTGGCCGATCTTGGCGGTGGGCGCCGGTTGCGTCCGAAAGGATTCGTACTTCGGACAGCCTGGCATCGTCAACGAGAACGCTAACAGGCTGGCAAACATCGGCTTTAACATGACTCGCCCTCATCCGCGCGCCTATTCGCACGAAGGCGGGCACCATAGCGGGATGGATCGTTCCTGTCACGAGCAGTTTTTTGGCGAGATAGAGGGTTTGCGAGGGGAACGTCGTCGCCCCATGTGTTTTCGAGTCCAGGGGGCGGGGGCAGTTGAACGCGGTCGAATTGATGGTGTGGGCGGGGGGAAAGGCGCGTTCGCGTTCGGCGTAATGGTGCAGGCCGAGGCCGATTTGTTTGAGCGTTGATGCACTCGGCGCGATTGGCCCGCTCCCGAACTTGCTGAGCCGCGGGCACGAGCAAGCCGATGAGGATCGCAATGACGACGAGCAGTTCGACGAGCGTAAATCCGCGACGGATAGAACGCCGCTCCGAACGAATGCCAAAGACGGCTATCCAAAAACGATCCGAAGAAGTTGGCTCTCGCAATCCGGAAAGAGGAGGGGCCGTGAGAATGTCGAATTTGTCAGCCGCGCTGCGGCGCGGGGCCGCGATGCGCCCGAGCGAACTCAACGAACTGCAGCCGGCGGGCAGACGCCGAAGAGAAATTGGTCGGCGAGCAGATCCGGCAGATCGGCGGGCCAGGGTTGGGGGAGGAAGCGGAAGGTTTGGCGGATGATGCCGACGAAGGCGATGGCGGCGAGAGCGGGGTGCGGGACGCGGAAACGGCCCGTGCCGTCGAGTTGTTGAATCACTTCCGTAACGATCGCGAGGAGTTTTTGCCGGGCTTCTTGGAGCGGGGCCAGGCGTTCGGGATCGTCCGTGCCTTCGACGCGTTGCACGAGATCGAGAAAATACGGATAGCGTTCGCAGAACGCGGCCGAACGGCGCACGTAGATCCGCAAGCGCTCGGCCGCCGGCTGGCTTTCGGCCATGAGCGGTTCGACGTCGGCGATGAAGCGGTTCATGCTCGAGAGGATGAGGGCGAGATAAAGGGCTTCCTTGTCCTGGAAATAGCGGTACAGCGTTCCTTTGGCGACGCCGGCTTGAGACGCGACGTCGTCCATGCGGACTTCGTGATAGCGCCGCTTGTGGAAAAGGCAGGCGGCAGCTTCCAGAATGTGGTCCCCACGGGTGGGGTCGAGCGTACGCACGGGGCCATCCAATACGGATTCGGGGTTCGCCCTGTCCGCGTTTGCTCGCGGGCCAAACGCATTCGCAAGGTTGTGACGATTTTCGCGATTGTATCTCTTCGCTAAGGAGAGTATAAATGAACTGACTGGTCAGTTCAAGATACAATTGCGCTTGAATGCGTGACTGCGTTCCTCGCAACCCCGCCCTCCGCTTGGAGACACTTATGCCCGTATCTCTTCCCGGGCTGCTCGCGACTGTCGGTTCTTTGGCGATGGCCCTCGCCCTGAGCGGGTGTAAGCCGGCGGCTCCCAAGGCGATGGCCTCCAAGGCGGTCGACGTCATCGTGGCCTCCGCGGTCATGAAGGATGTCGTCAACTTCGAAGACTTCACCGGCGCTCTGGAAGCGCACAAGAAGATCGACATCACCGCCCGCGTCACGGGCTATCTCGAAAAACACAATTTCGTCGAAGGGGGCCCCGTGAAGAAGGGGCAAGTGCTCTTCGAGATCGATCCCCGGCCCACCAAGGCCGAACTCGATAAGGCCGAAGCTGAGGTCGCGCAATCGCAAGCCGACGTCACCGCCACCTTCGAAACCCTGGGAAAGGCGATCGCCGACGGCTTCGCCAACGATCACAGGCTCCAGACCGACGATCGCCTCGATAGTCTGCGTTCTCGTCCTGAATTCCCCAAATTGCCGTCCGAAGGATCGCGTTCCCCTCGGGGTTGACTCTTTCTTGGCGAGCGGGGGGCGTGAGCCCCCTGATTCCGAAATCGCCGTGAGATTGAGGCTTCGAGCGACAATCAGGGGGCTTACGCCCCCCGCTCGCCAATAGAAGCAAAGGCGAACTTGAGCGGTACGGACGTCTCCGTG
>JBAXFO010000454.1:0-4668 GCA_037139885.1 Planctomycetota bacterium | reverse complement strand
CGGCGACGAGGATGCGGAGATTCGAGCGGGTTACAGATTCGTGTCGCGGGCTCATGTCTTCGCGCGCGGCGAGCGCCCCGGCTGCCGCGCAGGAGCCGGGGCGCTGGAACCCGCCGACCCCTCCACGGATCTGCAACCCGGTCTAGCGTATCCGAAACGGACGAAATGTGCCGCAAGGAAATGATGCCGTCGCCACGGGTCAGAACCCGAGTCAGCTGACGCGGCGCAAGGATGCGATCCGAGTCGTAAAATTCGCGCCGAAGCGTTAATGAGCGAAGGTTGAACTGTGGTTCGATGAAGAATGCGTGAATGTGTCGCGAAAGTCCGATGGCGCGGGGGTTTCCAAGTAGTCTATTCTGCGAACGGCTGGTAACAATACAGCGATCTGCAACTTATTCGAATACGAACCTCAGTCTTGTTGCCACCGGAGCGGCCGATGAAGCGAACCCTGGTTTGCCTGCCTATACTCTTCGCCATCCTTCTCGTGGGAGGATGTTCCTCGTCCACGTCGCGTGAGGGCAAAGTAAGCGCCGACGCCGTGAAGTTGCAAGGCGTGGGAGCGAGTTTCCCGGCCTTGCTGTACAACAAGTGGTTCAAGGAATTCAACAAGTCGTCCGGCGGCAAAATCACCGTCGATTATCAATCGCAAGGTTCGGGCGCCGGCATCAAGGCGGTCAAGGACGGCACCGCCGATTTCGGCGCCTCCGACGCGGCCATGGACAAGGACGAACGCGAGAAAGTCGCTCGCGGCGTCGTCTGCCTGCCGATGACGGCGGGAAGCATCTCGCTCGCCTACAACCTCGATGGCGTCGAGTCGCTGAAATTGCCCCGCGAGGCCTACACCGACATCTTCCTCGGCAAAATCAAGAAGTGGAACGACCCGGCGATCGCCAAGGCCAACCCCGGCGTCACCTTGCCGGATGCGCCGATCACCGTGATCGTCCGCCAAGATTCCTCGGGCACGAGCTATGTGTTCACCAAACACCTGAGCACCATCAACAAGACCTTCGGCGATACGATCGGCGCCAACAAAGATCCGAAATGGGACAACGCCTTCATCAAGGCCAAGGGCAACGAGGGGATCGCCTCGCAGCTTCGGCAATCGAAGAACTCGATCGGCTACATTGAAACCACCTATTTGCTCACCGCCAAGAACCTGAAACAGGCGGAACTCGAAAATAAGGATGGCAACTATGTGCTCGCCAGCTCCGAGACGGCCCGCAAAGGGCTCGCCACCGCGGAACTGCCGGCCGACTTGATCGCCTGGGCTCCCGATCCCTCCGGTAAAGATTCGTATCCGATCGTCAGCTACACCTGGCTCCTTTGCTACAAGACCTACGACGACGCCAAGAAATTGGATGCCTTCAAGCAAGTCCTCAAATACTGCCTGACCGATGGCCAGAAGATGAGCGAAAGCATGGGTTATGTCGCTCTGCCGGAAGCGGTGGTCACGGCCGTGAATAAGGCCATCGACGAGTTCACCCTCCAAAAGAAGGCGGCGACGCCGTCGCTTTCGAGCGTGGCCGCCCAGTAATTTTTCGAGTCATCGGCAACGAGGGTCTTTCATGGCGACTGCCGTCGAAACAAACGAAGCCTGTTCGCGACCGCCGACCGGCGCGGAGGTGTATGTCGATCGCGGTTTCCGCGTCGTCAGCTCCGTGTTTGCCTGGATGATCGTGCTCTTGACGGCGGGGATCATCCTGCGGATCGGGGTTCTGTCGTTGCCGGCGATGCGCGAATACGGGTTGGGTTTCATCACGGGGGACGTCTGGGATCCGAACGCCGGCGTTTTCGGCATCTTGCCGCAAATTTGGGGAACGATTTATACCTCGGTCCTCGGGCTGATCTTCGGCATGATCTTCGGTCTGGCCGTGGCGATCTTTCTGTCGGAAAGCCTGCTGTCGATGTGGCTCTTCAACGTGCTCGCGCGTCTTGGGCTCCAGTATCATCCGTTTTTCGGTAAATTGCCGGATGCTCTGGAAAACACGATTCGCAACATCATCCAGCTTTTGGCGGCGATTCCGAGCGTGGTGTATGGGTTGTGGGGCATCTTCGTCGTCATTCCCACAATTACGCCGGCCTGCGAATGGTTGCATTCCCACCTCGGCTGGATTCCGCTCTTCAGCGAACCCTGGCGTGGCACGCCGTCGATTTTGCCGGCGTCGATCGTGCTGGGCATCATGATCTTGCCGACCATTTCGGCCATTAGCTTCGACGCGCTGCGGGCGGTGCATCCGCGCATTCGCGAAGCCGCCTATGGCCTGGGAGCGACGCGCTGGGAGGCCCTTTTGGGGGTCATCATTCCGACGGCGTCGACGGGCATCTTCGGCTCGGTGATTCTCGCGTTCGGCCGGGCTCTGGGAGAAACGATGGCCCTCGCCATGTTGGCGGGCGGCGCCAACACGCTCAAAATCTCACTCTTCTCGCCCGCCAACACCCTGGCCGCCCTGCTCGCCAGCAACTTCGGCGAAGCCTCCGGCGAGAACGACATCGGCCGGCTCATGTACGCATCGCTCGTCTTGCTCGCGATCACCCTGATCGTGAACGTGGCCGGCGCCTGGGTTCTGACCCGGCAGAACGCCCGTCGCGAGGGACTCCGCTAATGGAAAACCCATTCAATTCCACGGTCGCCATCACCCCCGAGAACAGCCCGTTCGAGGGCGTCGACCTCGGCGAAATGGAACGCACCCTGTTCCGTCCGCGCAGCTTCATCAGCGCGGGTTTGACGGGGCTCGTCACGCTGCTCACCTTGTCGGCCATGATCCCCCTCTTTTCGGTGCTGTTCGCCCTCGGCGTTCGCGGGCTGCGGCGCCTCAATTGGGAAGCGTTCACCCATCTTCCCCCCGCGGGACTCGACGAAGGGGGCGGTTTCGGCAACGCCGTCCTCGGCACGCTCGTCATGGTGGTCTTGGCCACGCTCATCACCGTTCCCATCGGCGTCTTCGGCGGCGTCTACCTTGCCGAACTCGGGCCGCGGACCAAACTCGCCAGCTGGGTCCGCTTCTGTGCGAAGGTGCTGACCGGATTCCCTTCGGTCCTCGCTGGCGTGTTCGTTTACGGCACCGTCGTCCTGCTCACTCGCCACTATTTCGGCTTCGCGTTCTCGGCGATCGCCGGATCGATCGCGCTCTCGATCTTGATGGTTCCGACCGTCCTCCTCACGGCGGAAGACGCGATCAAAATGGTGCCCTCGAAAATGAAAGAAGCCGCCATCGGCATGGGCTGTACGCCGACTCAGGTGATCACCTCCGTCATGCTGCCCACCGCCATGCCGGGCATTCTCACGGGCCTGATGCTCGCCGTCGCCCGCGCCGCCGGCGAAACGGCCCCGCTCCTGTTCACCGCCCTCTTTCGCAACGACTGGATGCAGAGCCTCAACGAGCCGATCGCGTCCCTCGCCGTGCTGATTTACAATTTCTCCGGGCAAACCGAAAACATGCAAGAGCTCGCCTGGGCGGCGGCTCTCGTCCTGGTTCTTCTCGTGCTCGCGTTTAACCTTGCGGGACAATACCTGTCCTCAAGGTCGAAGTAACGGAAGTGATGTCATGAACACCATCGATGCCAAAAGCGTCCCCCAAACAAACGGCAACGGCCAGTACGCGGTCGACATGCCGAACGACAACACCATCATGGATTGTCAGCTCAAGGAGCTGTATTACGGCGCTTTCAAAGCCGTGCGCGATACGCACATCCCCATCCGCAAGGGGACCATCACCGCGTTCATCGGCCCCTCCGGCTGCGGCAAGTCGACCGTGCTCCGCTGCCTTAACCGCATGAACGACCTCGTACGCGGTTTCCGGTTCGATGGCCGAGTCCATTTTCGCGGCAAGGACATTTACCATGCCTCGATCGATCCGGTCGCGGTCCGCCGCCACATCGGCATGGTCTTCCAGCAGCCAAACCCGTTTTCGATGAGCATCTTCAACAACGTCGCCTTCGGCTTGCGTCTCAACGGTTACAAGGGCAATGTCGCCGAACGCGTCGAGAAAGCGCTCCGCGGCGCCGCCCTGTGGGATGAAGTGAAGGACAAGCTGCGCAACAACGGCCTGTCTCTCTCCGGCGGTCAGCAGCAGCGGCTCTGCATCGCCCGCGCCATTGCGACCGAACCGCAAATGCTCTTGATGGACGAACCGTGCAGCGCGCTCGATCCGATCGCCACACGCAAGGTGGAAGAGTTGATGCTCGACTTGAAGAGCCGCTTCACGATCGCCATCGTGACGCACAATTTGCAGCAGGCCAAACGCGTGGCCGACAAAACGGGCTTCATGTACGTCGACACGACCCAGGGCGGCCGCACGGGTTACCTCGTCGAATTCGGCGACACCCGGCAAATTTTCGAAGACCCCAAAGAAAGCCACACCAAGAATTACATCAGCGGCCAGTTCAGTTGAAGTTGGGCGAGCTTGTTTGTCGAGCGTGACGAGGCCTGGCGTCCGGCTGGGATTCCGCTCGCCCCAATTCGCCGCCATGGCCGTGCGCTGGCGGTTCGGGAGGGGCCCCGTCCCGCCCCCGCCAATCTCGCCTGGAGAGTGCACTTGCACGTCAACCAGACCAAATTTTCGGTTGAGGCGAGCCGCCGGGCTTGTCCCGGCGGGATAAACCCGGATGTGCCGACCAAATCTTGAGACGATAGGGAGGCAATTGAGGAAGCCCGACGCGTGAGCGAGG
>JBAXFO010000453.1:0-4689 GCA_037139885.1 Planctomycetota bacterium | reverse complement strand
AAGGCTTCGTGGGCGAGTTCAAGAGTGATGGCCCGCTGGGTCACTTTCGCGAGATGAACGAGGGAGTGGATCGCTCCTTCGAGTTCGCGAACGTTGCCGCGGAGGCGGTCGGTGAGCAGATTCAGCACGTCCGCCGTGAGGTTGGCGCGGCCGAGGGTTTTGGCCAAAAGCAACGAACGCCGCGTGGTCGGGTCGGGCCAGGCGAGGCCATGGACCGCTCCGCCGACGAGACGGTCGGTGAGTTCGGGTTGGAAGACGTCGGCGAGCCGGGGATGGCAGTCGCAGGTGACGACGACGGTGCGGCCCTCGCGTTGCAAGGTTTCCAGCGTGTGCAGGAATTCGATCTGCGTGGCTGGCTTCTTGGCCAGGAACTGCAGATCGTCGATGAGCAGCACGTCGCAATCGCGAAACTGCCGGCGAAACGTCGGCTGCTTGTTCTGATGCATGGCGGCGAGGAAGCGATTCGTGAAGTCCTCGGCCGTCAGGTGCAGAATGCGTGCGTCGCCGAAGCGGTCGCGCAACCCGGCGTGAATGCCTTCGAGCAGATGCGACTTCCCGGAGCCGACGGGGCCGTGCAGCACCATCGGAATCGGCACGAGGCCGGGCTCTTCGATGACGCCGAGCGCAGCCGCATGCGCCACGCGGTTGCACGAACCGACGACGAACTCTTCGAGCCGGCGCATGCGCCTGACGCCGCGGCGCATGGTCTCCGCCTTCTCCGCAGGCGCGGGCGAGGCGGAGGCGGGCGTGGGCGTTGGGGCGGTGCGGCGCTGAGCGTTTTGGAACAGCTCCGGATCGATGACGAAGACGACATTCAGCGCTTCGCCGAGAGCTTCTTCAGCGGCGGCGCGTACGTCGGCCCCGAACTTCTTCTGAAGCCAGTCTTGGTAATGCAAATTGCTGACGCCGACGACGAGGCGGTCGGCCTCGAGCGTAAACGTGGTCTTGTCGCGAAACCATAAATCGAACCTCGCCGCTTCGATGCGTTGGAGCAGAGCTTGCCCCACCGCGGCCGAAACTTCGCATGATGTTTTCAAATCGGGTCCCCCTGCGCAATCACCGAGCAGTGTGAGCACAGAAGAGAGATCGCCCAGGACGCAGATGGGAAGTCCACGCCGGGTTTTTGACTCGGAGAGGTGGAATCTTAAAGCGATCGACCGGACGCTTCCACACGATTTTCACCTTCATCGGCTCCAAACGAATCCTTCATCGACGCAACCGCCCATTTCAGCGTTAGTTACCAAAGCGAAACTTTTTTCCCCAGGGGGCAAAGCGGTTCGCCGAGGCTGTGAATAAGCCGTCGATGCGAGGGCGTTTTGCCGTCAAGGGGGGAGGGGGACAATCGCGATTTTCACGAGTCGTTCGCAAGGAAAACCAGCGAAACGAGCCGGCGGTCGAACAGCTGAAATCCGGCCGCCGTATACAGCTGAATCGCGGGGGCGTTGCGCGCGTCGACGGCGATGTCGAGATGCGTGCCGCCGGCCTGAGAAACAATGTCGATGGCGACGTTGACGAGGGCTTGGCCCAGGCCCTGCCGCCGCCGCTGCGGGACGACGCCGAGGTAGTTGAGATCCCAGCCTTCGAGCGTGACGACTTCGCCCAGCAGCAGGATGCCGGCGGGTTGGCCGTCGTGCAGGGCGAGGCGGCAGTGTTCGGGGCGGAGGATCGGGTTCGTGCGATACGCGGCAAGGACATCGTCGGGCGTTCGGATGCCGCTGAGCTCGGGGAAATCGAGCGTGCCCTGGTACGTGCGGTCGAGCGTGGCGGCGATGACGGCGTCGGTCACATCGCTGAGCGGCACGAGATCGAGCTGCCGCGGTTGCTCGACACGGCCATCGACCGGGCAGCGTAAAAAGTGCATCGGCCCGGCGGGAACGAAGCCGTGGGCGGCGAGAGGAGCGAGGGTGTCGGCATCGGCGAGCGCGACGATCGTCTCGGCGAGCTTCATGCCGCGGCGCCGCAACCAGCCGAGGCCTTCGGCGATGAGCGCGTCGAAGACGGCGGGGTCGCCGCGCGGCGGCCAGACGAGAGCGCTGGCCCCCGGCATGGGAATGCAGACGAAGACGCCCTGCAACGCGCCGCCGTGGCAGGCGACGAAGATGCCCTCGGCGTCGATTTCGCCGGCGGAGATGAGATCGTAAACGTTGGCGACGCGATGGGCGCACGCAGACTCGCCGAGATGGGCGAACATCATCCGCAGCGCTGCCAAACGTTCCGCAGGCGTACAAGTCACGGCGATCTCGGAATGTGACGGGAGGCCCAGGGGCAGCGACCCTGGGCTTTCCTTGGAACGTTACTTCGCGTTGACGTACGCATCGAAGACGCGAACCTTCGCCCAGTTGTCTTTGCCCGCTTTGATGAAATCGTCGTGGCGCGGGTGGACGGCGTACTTCTCGTAGCTCGGCAGATCTTTGAAGACGAGATGGAGGGCGACGTCGAAATCGCGGTCGTTGACGTCGCGCTTCAGATCCTGAGCGAGGACGCCCGCCGAGTAATAAACAGTGCCTTCGTGGCCCGAAAGATGCTTGTCGCACAGGGCGACGAGTTCGGCGGACGCCTTGGGGGAGCTGTCTTTGAGTTTGAAGTAGACCATATGGCCCAGATTCTTCGCGGACTTCTCGCCCGCGGTCGACGGCGTTTGCAAGACGACCGCACCGACGACGAGGCCGAGCAGCGTGGCGATGGCGATGAGTTTGCGCATGAGGGAGTCTCCTGGTGGGGGAAAGGAATCGTGCACGGTTGTCTTATCGCTGGCGGGGCGTTTGCGGCTGCCTGGGACTCGGAAATTTGCCGGCAGCCCAGCGGGAAGTGACCTATGGTTGTGCAGCGGGGGAAATCCGTCTGGGTTGCGCTCCGCGCGGAGGGTTCATCGCATGGCCATGGTTTGCGCGCAGTGCAGTCAAGTGTTTCACGGCAAAGAACGGCAATGCCCCAAGTGCGGCATCTTGTTGTTGGTGCAGCAGCACGGCATTTTCGACGCGCAGGATACGGCGTCGCCCGCTGCCGATCCGCTCAGCCGTTGGCAGCAAACGCCCTGGGGCCGGATCGTCGTCAGCGTCATCATCGCGCAAGGTTTGGCGTTTTGCATGCGGATGCTGTTCACGGCTTACTTTCAAGCGAGCGAAGGCGAACGCGTCGATTGGAATTCGCCGACGGGCATGTTGTGGCTCAATACATTCCATGCCGTGTGTTTGATTTTGTGCGGGATGTTGGCGGGGGCGAATCAGGAACGAGGCATCACCAGCGGCGGGCTCGTCGGCCTGTGGAGCGGGTTGATTTTCCTGGGCGTCCATCGGGCCAGCCGGGAGAACATGGAACCGGTCCTGTTCTTTGCGCAGCCGTTTCTGCACATGATTTGGGGCCTCATCGGCGGCGTCATCGGCTATCGCATCTGGAAGCCGGTGCCGATGTTCATGATCGAACAAGACATGGGCAAGAGCGGTTACGGCATCCCGCGGCCCAACAAGAAGCTCTGGAAGGGGCCGATCTCGGTCGTTCGCGTCCTCATCGGCGCGGGCGTGGCCCTCGCCGGGGCGATCTTCGCGAAAGATCTTCTCGACAGTTTGATCCGCAATTCGCAGGGGGCCTTCCGCATTCGCGACCATTTGACCGAACGCTTGATCGTGTATCAAGTGATCGCCCTGGCGGCGTTCGTCGGCGGCTCGATCGCCGGATCGTCGTCGCGGAATGGGTTCAAGCAAGGGTTCTGCGCGGGCATTCTGGCGGCCGCCCTTTATCTGGGTGTGCAGCTGGCGAATCCGAAATCGGTGCTCGAAATCGTCCTGTTCTCGGCCAGCGGCATTGGACTGGTCGCCGTGGTGGGCGGCGTGTTCGGCAGCACCTTGTTTCCGCCGCTGGGCAAAGAGACGCCCAAGAACCTGATTCCGTACTGACAGGCTTTCGATCGAGCGATAGAATCGCGATACGTTGGCGGCGGATTCTTAAAGCTCGAGGCAGATCATGGAAACGGCGACACTGGGCGGCGGCTGCTTTTGGTGCCTCGAAGCGGTGTTCGAAAACCTGATTGGCGTCGAAAAATCGGTCTCGGGGTATGCCGGCGGAACCGTCGTCGATCCCACATACCGCGCCGTCTGCTCCGGCACGACGGGACATGCGGAAGTCATTCAAGTCACCTTTGATCCCGCCAAAATCGGCTACCGTCCATTGCTCGAAATCTTCTTCGCCATGCACGACCCGACGACGCTCAACCGTCAGGGCGCCGACGCCGGCACGCAGTATCGTTCGGTCATTTTCACCCATTCACCGGAACAAGAAGCGACGGCGAAGACGCTCATCGCCGAACTCGATGGGCAGAAGATTTGGGACCGGCCGATTGTCACCCAAGTGACGCCCGCGCCGACGTTTTATCCGGCGGAAGAATATCACCAGGGGTATTACCGGTCGAATCCGCACGAAGGGTACTGCCAGGTCGTCATCGCACCGAAGCTTGCGAAGTTTCGCAAGCATTTCGAGGCGCTGCGCAAGGATTAAGTTCGCGGCTCTCCGCAGGAGAGCGCTGACGTGTGCGTTCCGCTACTGGCGCCACACGTCAGCGCTCTCCTGCGGAGAGCCGCGAACGGATTAGAGCGTCCGATTTCAGGTCCGCGGGTTATTGAAAGTCCGCCCATTTTTGCCAAATCCATAACCTAACCCCATGTGTGGAATTGCAGGAATGATTCGGCTGGACGG
>JBAXFO010000452.1:0-4689 GCA_037139885.1 Planctomycetota bacterium | reverse complement strand
GGCCGGGGAGGGGGTGGGGGCGGGCGTTGGGCCGAAGATAATCCGTTTGCCGCCGCTCTCGCATCCCAAGAATGGGACGAGCATCGCCAAGCACAGGAATGCCGAGAGAAACCGCATGCATGACCCTTTATGGGGCGAGCGTAGGGGACGAGCGAAGCGTCAGCTCCACCCAAGCACCTGAAACACTTCGTCTTGAACGTCCTTCATCTCGGCGTCGCTCAGGTGCGGATTGAGAACTTCCCACCGCCGCCCCGTGCGTGGGCAGCTCAAGAGCAGGCGTTCCTCCGCGCCGTAATGACGCGTTTCATCGAACCGCAGCCGTTTGCGGCGAATCAACAACAGGGCGAGCACGTAGCGGAAATTGATCCGCCCCGGCTCCGCGGGATTGTCGAGCCGCTCGAAGCAGTCTTCGAGCAGGTTGTCGTCGAACCGCGGCTTCTGATGTTCGGGCGTCGTCGGCACCTTGCCCACCCAGTAACTGAAGGCTCCGCTGGGGGGGCCTTTCCAAGCCTCGGCGGCGAAATCTTGGCGCTGGAAGTGGTCGCCCGATTCGACCAGAGCCGTGAAGTAACGTTCGCCGACTTGCAATTCGCGTCCCGTCGCCACGCAGCGGCGCGTGGGGGGTTGAATGTGATAATCCGTCATCATGAAAACCTGCCAATCATCGTGACCGTGGCGGCAAGTCTTTGAACTTGCCGATGTTCTCCAATCAGGCGATGTGTCGTCACTCGCCCCAATTCATTCGACAAGGTCAAACTTGTCGCCACGCATCCCAATCCTACCGTGCCGAGTCAAGGGGCTCCATGCCAATCGATCGGGAGCGATGTGCCGATTGTTCGTTCGAAGAGAACCTGTGCGGGATGCGCCGCGCCTGACGATCACGGCGACTTGTTGGCCGAACTGCCGCAGCGGGCGATTTCGTCGAGCAGTTCGGCGCCCACGTGCGGAGCCCAGCCGGTGGCCGAGGCTTTCAAGAAGCCCTCCGCATCGAGAACGATAAACCGCGGCGTGGCCTCGACGGCGAACGAGAGCCGCAGCGCGGAGCCATCGTGGATCGAGAACGGCAACTGCATTTCGGCATGTTGACTGCGCGCCCGATCGGCGTCGTTCGTCACCGCCATCGCAAGAATCGTGACGCGATCGCCGAGCTTTTCCGCGACGGATTTCGCGTAGGCGATGACCTCGCCGCCGGTTTTCGTGCCGGGGTTGTAGTAAAGAACGAGCACCGGGCGGCCGAGCAAGCGATTCAGGCGAACCGTCTTGTGCGTCACCAGATCGTTGAGCACCGTATCGGGAACCTTCTGCCCAATCCGGAGCGGTCCGATGGGAGCGACGGCTTCTTCGGTCGTGTATTCGGCCAGAAGAAGTTCGCCCTTGCGAGCGCTCTCGATCCGCTGGGCCAGATGAACGACCGCCTTGCGGTAGGGCGTGGCCGGGGCGTTTTCCAGATGGAACGCGACTTTGCGGAGCAGGTTGTCGATTTGCGGCGCGTTCTGAGACGGTTGCTGAAAGATCGGCAGGGCATCGTCCGCGAAACGCTTGGCCTGGAGGACTTCGCGCTTGCGGTCGTCGAACAATTTGCCCGGACAGCGCAGGCGGCTTTCGAGAACGTACTGCGTGGTCGTGAGATGCGACGGTTCG
Source organism: Planctomycetota bacterium (assembly GCA_037139885.1). Taxonomy (GTDB): domain Bacteria; phylum Planctomycetota; class Planctomycetia; order Gemmatales; family Gemmataceae; genus JAIEPT01. The sequence continues at coordinate 3,048 of JBAXFO010000452.1, read as the reverse complement.
CGGCGCGCGGGGTCGCGGCGTTCCAGCGTTCGCTCCACTTTCACCGCGATGCCCATTTGCAGCGACAGCCAAACCGTATCGCGGCGTCTCCAGGCGGCCCGATCGGCGCGGGGGCGGTCCCAGTCTTCCGATTGCTGTTGGCCGTGCAACTTCACGCACGCCATCCCGCCGCTCGATTCGCCGCCGAGAACCGCCCACGTGCGGGGCGGGCGGCCTTCTTCGTCGACTTCCCAGACGCTATTTTTGACGACACGTTGGTTCGGCGCTTCGACGAAAACGCCGACTTCGAGCAACGTCGAAACCCCGCCGGGGCCTGCGAATTTCAATTTGCCGTGTTCATCGACGCGGGCCAGCTCCGATTTCACCGACGCGATGCTGTATTTCGCGGCTTCTCCAGGCTCGCGAACGCTGATCGTCGTCATGAAGGCGACGTCATGGGCGCCGCCTTGAACGCCCAGGACGAGGACATGATTATCGACGCGATAGGTGCGGCTATATTGGACGCCGGGGAGAAGCGATTGCTCGGTGCAGGTCCCCGAGTAGACGAGTTCGACGCCTGCCGCCAATTGCGGCGTGAGAGCCCAATCGCCAGCATCGCCCTGGCCGAGGAAGGACAGCAGACTCAGAATTAACAACGTGGACTTCATGTCCGCTCGGGCTGCAATCCCTTGGGAGAAGGGCGGAACGACCGCCGTTCTCGATAACTCAACGGTTGTTTCGTACAACAAGCCGCGGCCGGATTATAACAAGGTCGTCAATTACCACAAGCGAGGTTTTCTGCCAGGCGGTCGCCGGTTCGCCGCAACTGGGCCAATTGCCCGTTTTGACGCGCCCCGCGGGGGATTTCCTGGTAACTTAGCGGTGCATTGGCTCATTTCGGACGGGCGGAGGGGGAACGAGATTCGCCCGCCTGACAAACTTCCCGAGGTTCTTCGCGTGCTGTTTTTGCTGCTGACGTTTCTCTTGCTCGCCGTCGTGCTGGGTGTCGCCCTTACGGTGGGCACGTTGTTCTTTCAGGGCTATGTGTACACCGAGCCGAGTCCGGGCCTCTTCTGGCGAGCCCCGGCCGCGGGCGTGGCGTTGGCGTTCTTCTATACGCTCTGGTCGTTCGTCATCGTCAAAAGCGATGCGAGCATCGGCAACATACCGTATGACACGGTCTTTCGCTTCAGCCCGAAAGTCGACATGGCCGCCGAACCGGTTCCCGTTCTCTGGGCTCTTCGCGCCGATGGCACGAAAACGAAGTACATCAAGCGCAAAGGCGACAACCTCCGCGACGAATATCAAGACGAACGCCGCAAGCCGTACAATTCGGGGAGCGTGATCGGCTTCGAAGTGGAACACCAGGGTTCGGTGGTTCGGCTCGATAACGTCATCTTCAACGAATCGGGCCAGCGCACGTTCTTGAGCAAGGCCGGTTGGCAGATGGACGAATTCGAAAACGGGCCAACCGGCGTGCCGTCGCAATCGCGTTGGGGCCGTTTTCTGGGCAATCTGCTCATCAATTTGTTGCATGGCGGATTGTGGTTCGTCTGTCTTTGGTTGTTGCTGCAGTTTCGCTTCAACGACGCGCTTGGGGCCGCTTGCGTCCTATGGTTGACGGCCACTTTGATGATCGTGCCGCCGCTGCTCGACCGGGCGGCCGCCATCGCCGCATCGAGCGCCGCCGCGGAACGTCCCGCCGCGGCGCCGAAGTAGCTCGCCTCCGATTCGTTTTCAGGGTTTGCGGAGATCCTTCATGTCGCTGCCTCGCCTTGCGTTTTTCGTCCTTGCCGTCACGGCCTTGGGTCTGTTTGGACTGGAGGCCACCTCGCAGCAGCAAGAGCCCGTTCAAGGCCAACAAGCCCCGCGCGTGACCGAATCGAAAAGCGTGCCGACCATCGCCGGCGTCAATGAAATCCTGCAAGAGTTCCCCACGAACGACGCTCCCAAAACCGCCTGGAAGGTCCGCTGGTCCACCAGCCGCGGCAATGGCCTCACGATTCAGGAAGCCTGGCTGCGCCGCGCTTCGGGTGAGCCGTTCATTCAGGTGCTCGGCGATGTTCGCCTGGGCGAAATGTTCGTTCCTTATCACAGCGGCACGCCGCGATTTTGGGACATCTCTTACAACTTCAACCTGATTCCGGTTGGCCGCGACGAGGCGGGGCCGTTCGGCAAGGTGCTCGGTTCGCCGCCGAACGTCGTCGCCGAGCTGCGCGATCGGGGCGTCATGTGGATGGACAGCCCGACGGGAACGCGCCGCGGCCAGGCTCTGGTTCTCTGGGGTTGCCTCGATGCCGCCAATTATCGGTACATCATGGAATACGGCTTCCAGGACGATGGCGTCGTCACGTGCCGCGTCGGCTCGACGGGGCGGAACTACGCCAGCCGCGAATTCGAGGGACACATGCATCACGGCATGTGGCGCATCGATCTCAATCTCGACGGCGGCGCCAACAACAGCGTGTACGTCATGGAGCACACCGAGCCCGATCGCGAACACCGCGACCGCGCCCGCACCGACACCCGCCCCTTCAACAACGGTAAAGAAGGCTTCGAAGATTGGACGGCCGAGAAATTCACCATGCTCATGGTTCTGGGACACACGCGCAAAAACGCACGCGGCAAGCCCATCTCGTACGACGTTTGCGTGCCCCGCATGGGCGTCGCCCGCCATCATGGCCCCGACGATGAAGGCTGCACGCAGCACGACTTCTGGGTGACCAAAAACCGCCCAGGCGAGTTGTCGTACAAAAAGGTCCCCAATTACATCAAAAAGGGCGAGTCGATCCTCAACACCGATGTCGTCGTCTGGGTCAACACTCCCTGCCATCACGAACCGCGCTCGGAGGACGGCGAAATGCGCGGCTCCAATTTCAGCGGCGCGACCCCCGTCGCCTGGGGCGGCCTCGAACTTCGCCCCCGCAATTTCTTCGACCGCACCCCGCATTACAACTATCCGCCCACGAAGAAGTAGTGCGTCGTCCAATCTCAATTTTCGGGTTCTGAGGGCGTCCCTGGAAGCCCGACGCGTCAGCGAGGGATGCCGTCAACCCTCGCTAACGCGTC
>JBAXFO010000451.1:0-4708 GCA_037139885.1 Planctomycetota bacterium | reverse complement strand
TGTCGAGGTGGGTGCAGGCGCGGACGGTGTGGGAGCCGAGGGCGACCATGCGGATTTGGCGTTCTTCGAGGCGTGCGGTGAGTTCGGCGGCGGAGCCGATGGCGGGGTCGATGCGGAACCAGAGGAGGTTGGTTTGCACGTCGTCGGGGATGAGTTTGAGAGCCGGGCATTGGCGGATGGCGGCGGCGAGGATTTGGGCGTTGGCGTGGTCGTCGGCGAGGCGGTCGACGTGGTTTTCGAGGGCGTACAAGGCGCCGGCGGCGAGGATGCCGGCCTGGCGCATGCCGCCGCCGAAGAGTTTGCGGATGCGGCGAGCCTTGCGAATGAGATCGGCCGGGCCGACGAGGGCGGAGCCGACCGGGGCGCCGAGGCCTTTGCTGAAGCAGACGGAGACGGTGTCGAAATGTTGGGCCCATTCGGGGCCGGCGCTGCCCGTGGCGACGATCGCGTTCCAGAGGCGGGCGCCGTCGAGATGCATGGCGAGTTGGTTGGCGCGGGCCCAGCGGCTGATGGCGGCGATTTTTTCAAGCGGGTAAACTTTGCCGCCGCCGCGATTGTGGGTGTTTTCGAGGCAGACGAGGCGGGTGGCGGTGAGATGCAAGTTGTCGGGGTGGATTTGGCCTTCGAGTTGGGAGAGATCGAGGATGCCGTCGTCGCCCGGGAAGGTGCGGCAAGTGACGCCGGACAGCGCGGCCGGACCGCCGGCTTCGTACTGGAAAATATGGCAGTTGAGGTCGCAGAGGAGTTCGTCGCCGAGTTGCGTATGAAGGCGTACGGCGATTTGATTGGACATGGTTCCCGAGGGAACGAACACGGCCGCCTCTTTGCCGAAATAATGAGCGACGCGTTCTTCGAGGCGCAGGACGCTGGGATCTTCGCCGAAGACATCGTCGCCCACTTCGGCCGAGGCCATGGCGGCGCGCATCGCGGGCGTGGGGCGGGTGACGGTGTCGCTGCGCAGATCGATCGGCGGAAACATCAAACACCTCGGGCGAAAATCGGCGGCGCACGGAAGCGTTTCGGGGGCGGCCGAGTGACGTTGCCTTTCCTGGAGACTCATTCTATGATTGCGCTATGGTGTCCGGCCGAGGTTCGGTCGGACGGTTTGCTCTTTTGGGATCGCCATGGCGTCGCCGGAATCGGCCAAGGATGACATTTTTCTTCCCGGAGGCCAGTTACAGCCCGATCGCCTCACGGATGCGGCCGCCACGGTTTTACACGAAGCCCTGCGACTCGCGAAGGAAACTCGTTGGGAAAGCGTCCGCAGCCCGCACATTTTCATGGGTTTGCTTTCGCATCCCGATGCCGGCGTGCGAGCCTGGGGCGATCGTCTTGGCGCGGATCTGAATAAGCTTCTCGGCCAATTTCAAGAACTCTTTCATCAAGAAGAGGGCGACCGCGAAGCGATCGTCGTGCTCAATCGCGAATTTCTTTCGGACAACGTTTTGCGGCTGCTGCGCGACTCGTATCAGCGAGCGCTCGACCATCGCCGCAAAGCGCTCACGCCCATGGATCTGCTCATTACGCTGCTCACATCCGCCAACAGCATCGTCGCAGAGTGCTTCGAACGCATCGGCGTGACCGCGGCGAAATTGACGGAGCTGGCGGTGATCGCCGAACAAGCGGGGTCGGCGCGCTGAGGGCGCGATGCCCAATCCTGGTCGGACAGGTCCAATCGCCTCGACAATTTGGCTGAATTGACGAGGCGTGTCACACTGGGTGGAATCCAGGGGCTGGGACTTGAGTCTCTTGGTTCGTCGAATCTCATCTCGCAATCGTCAAAATCGTCAAACTTGCTCAAAAACCCTCAGAAAAGCGCGGACCTCGCGGGTTCTCCATGAGGTAGGGGCTTGATTCCTTCGCTACAATCGGGATGGACGGCGAGTTGTCCTCCGAAAAAGGCGAAGTCATGAAAAAGAGATTCAAGTTGATGGTGCTGGGAGCCGCAACGCTTTCCCTTGCGGGATGTGCGTCGCGGCGGATGGCTTCGCAAGCTCCGCCGTATGTGCCGCCGCCGGTGCCGGGGCAGATGTTTCAGCAACCGCCGCCGGGAGCGATCATCGTGCAGCCAGGGCAGGCGCCGCCGGGAGCGTTCCCGACATCGCCGCCGCCGATGGCTCCGCCGCGGACACAGTTTCCGCCGCCGCCGCCTCCGGGGTCGAACGCCTTTCCTGTCGGGCCGCCGACATCGCCGCCTTCGACATCGGGCATTCCGTCCGACGTACGCGACAAGGTGGGATTCCGCTGGGAGCCGAGCACGCCGCCGGCGCAACGGCCGTATCAGCCGCCGCAACAACAATATCAACAACCGCAGCAGCCTTCGTACCCGCCCGCGCAGGCTCCGCAGCAATCCGCGTCGCCGCCGAATGTGTTGCTGTTACCGCCGACGCCGGAACCAGGCACGGCGATTCCGAAGGAAAACGTCCCCAGCGACAGCGCTCCGCGCGACGAACCCCGCAGGCAGCTTTATCCGCCATCCACAAAAGAGCCCGCTGTGTCGTCGTTGCCCGTGGGGATTGCCGGCTTCGATACCGCACGCACGAACGTGTCGACGGGGCAGCGGCCGACCCTCGAAGGGCTGGACTGGTTGCAAAAATCGAACTTTCGCACGGTGCTCTTTCTCTATCGTCCCGGCGAAGCGACCGACGCCGACCGGCAACAAGCGGAGAAGCGTGGGCTGAACTTCGTCGCCGTTGAAATCAATCCGCGCGATTTGAACCGCGATGCGGTCGAACGCTTTCTGCGCGTGCAAGGCGACCACCGAACGGAGAAACTCTTCGTCTACGATCTCGACGGCTCGCTCGCGGGGGCGATGTGGTATCTGTCGTTTCGCGTGATCGACCAGGATGCGGACGATGTCGCTCGGGTGAAGGCGAGCTCGCTCGGCCAGGGCGAAAACCGCGATGCGGCGCGGGAGGTTTGGGAGTCGGTGCGGAAGTATGTCGAGCAGAAGTGATGGGTTCCGCAGAGCGCTGACTGGACGTGTTGCGGAAGCGGCGTTCGGGCAGCGCTCTCCTGCGGAGAGCCGCTAACTCGCGGTCGTTTTCAGTTCGATCCAAATCTCGCCGAACATGTCGCTTTGTTCGGCTTGAATCTTGCCCGTTTTGATCAGTTCGAGAATCGCCAAAAACAAGCCGAGCAGGCGGCCGCGCGTGAGCGGGGCGGTGAACACGTCTTTGAACGGCAACCGTCCGGCGGCGCGGACTTGTCCTTCGATGCGTTCCATGTGAACTGACATCGGCGTTTCGTCCATGACGATCTGCCGCGGCTGCAGGGCGACCGTTTCCCGGATCAACCGGCCGAAAGCGCTGACGAGATCCCAAAGCTCCACACGTCTCAGCGGTTGTTGTCCCGCGTCGGCGGCGTTCGGTTTTTCGAGCGGCGAACGCGGCATCCGCAGCAAATGCTTTTGAGCCTGCGCGTCGAGCAGCGAGGCGGCGTCCTTGTATTTCTTATATTCGATGAGTTGCTTCACGAGTTCGAGCCGGGGGTCGTCTTCCTCGTGCGCGGCGCCGGCTTCGCGCGGCAGCAGGATCTTGCTCTTGATCTCCATGAGCGTGGCCGCGGTCACGAGGAAGTCGCCCGCTCGTTCGACGTCGACCAGTTCGAGGACGTTGAGATAAACGAGAAATTGATCGGTGACGCGCGCGATCGGAATGTCGAGGATGTCGACTTCCTCGCGCTTGACGAGATAGAGGAGCAAATCGAGCGGGCCGTGAAAGGACTCGAGCTCCACCTTGTAGTCGGCCACGGGAAAATCCTTGTTCGCGAAGCCACGGAAGACGGCCTATTTCAGGATGCGGCGGCGAATTTCTTCGACGACGTCGTTCACCGGAATGCGGTCCTGCTTCAGCGTATCGCGATCGCGAATCGTCACGGTCTTATCTTGCAGCGACTGGCCGTCGACCGTGAGGCAAAACGGCGTGCCGGCTTCATCTTGCCGGCGATAGCGGCGGCCGACGGCGCCCTTGTCGTCGTAGAAGACATTGAAATTCGGCTTGAGGGCCCGGTAAATCTCCTGGGCCATTTCGGGCATGCCCTCTTTCTTGACGAGCGGGAATACGGCCGCCTTGAAGGGGGCGATGCGCGGGTGCAGCTTCAAGACGACGCGTTCGGTCATTTTGCCGTTCTCGTCGGGAGCCTGGTCTTCGCTGTACGCTTCGCAGAGAAACGCGAGCGTGGCGCGATCGGCGCCGGCGGAGGGCTCGATGACGTGCGGGATGTAGCGTTCGCGCGTGATCTCGTCGAAGTAGTTGAGATCCTTGCCGCTTCCTCGGTACTTTGGTTTGCCGTCGGGGCCCGTCTCGACGACGAGACAGCCTTTTTCGTCCTTAACCAGTTTGCCTTCCATGTGACTACGCAGGTCGAAATCGGCGCGGTGAGCGATGCCTTCGAGTTCGCCGAATTCGCCTGCGGGCAGGAACGGGAACGCGTATTCGATGTCGGCGGTGCCGCAGGAATAATGGGAGAGTTCGTCCTTGTCGTGATCGCGCAGGCGGAGGCGTTCTTTCGAGAGGCCGAGTTTGAGATACCAGTCGTAGCGGCGATCGCGCCAGAACTTGTACCATTCCGGCGATTGCGCCGGGTTGCAAAAGAATTCGATTTCCATCTGTTCGAACTCGCGCGAGCGGAACGTGAAATTGCGAGGCGTGATTTCGTTGCGGAAGCTTTTGCCGACCTGGGCGATGCCGAAGGGGACCTTGACCCG
>JBAXFO010000450.1:0-4708 GCA_037139885.1 Planctomycetota bacterium | reverse complement strand
TCTTCGAACTCGTCATCGTCCTCGGGTTTTTGCGATCTTCTTAAATCAGTACGACTCGTTCGCCGAGGGAACGCCCAGCGATTCGGTTTCCCGGAGCATATTCTGGTATTCCGAGCGCGAACGCTTCACCGGTTCGCTCTCGCGGCGAGCCGGTTCGCTCGGTTGATAGCCCGAACGGCTCAGCGGCGGTTCTTGTTCTTCGGTGAAATCGTTGCCGGGAGTTTCGAGATCGCGCATGCGCTGAATCGCTTCGCGGCCGACTCGGCTTGTGGGCGAGAGGAGATGGACTTCCTCATACGCTCGCCGGGCATCGGTCAGCTGGCCGAGTTGGCGATGGCGTTCGGCACGCTGGAAGATCTCGACCGCACGGTCGCTATCCGGGGCCAAGGGGGCGCCCTCGCCTGGGGCGGCCAAATTGATGCGTTGATCGACGGGCAAATCCGCCGGCTTCGCATGCAGCGTGGGCATGGCCGAGCACGACAAAACCGAAGCGGCGATCCAAGATTTCCAAGACATGATTCATCCCTCCATGGATGTTTGAGCGTTCGAGATTCCCGACAGAGCTCCGCCCTGCCTCTAGTCAGTTGGGCCTGCCGCGAAGCGCAAATGCCGCGCCATGGCGGGAGGCAGATTCATCATCACCAAGTTGGCGGCAAACTGATGGTCGCGAAGCTTGACGCTCAAAAACGCGTCGAGATCGGCGAGCCGTTTGCGTTCCTCCGCGCCGACGATTTTCGACTTCACGCCGCGAATGCCGGCATATTCGAAATACGACAGCACCCCGCCCGGCTTCAGCAAACGCCGGTAGCTGGCGAAGATATCCTCCACCAGCGTGAGCGGAAAGTTATTGAGCGGTAAACCGGAAATGAGGAAGTCATAGACCGCCTCTCCGGGCACCTCCTGCAGCGGCCGATGCATGATGCGACACTGGTCTTTGACCTGCGTAAACTTCGCCTCATGCGCAAACCGCCGCTCGAGCACCTCGACGAAATCGCCATTGATCTCGACGATGTCGAGTTCATCGCCGGGGTTCAGCGACTCGACCAAGACTCGCGTCACGGCGCCGGTGCCTGGGCCGATTTCCAGGATCTTTCGCGGAGCCGGGGTCGCGCAGACATGCCGGGCCAGCGCCTGGCCCAGAAAACGACTGCTGGGCAACACCGAGCCCGTCGTAAAATACTGCGTTCGAAACTGGCGATAAAACGCCCGGCTTTCGGCAAAGAAGTTCATGGCCCCTCACAAGCTGGCGGCAACCATAGCGTCTTTCGCCGAACGAGCAAGATCAGTTCGGAGCCGCGCTGCCGTGCGCCAAGTTTATGAAGTTGGCGAGCGAATGACCTATGGAAGCACACAAGCCCGCACGCTTGGCGGATTTCGCCAAACATGCGGGCTTCTTGAGCGTGCGCTGGGGACCATCGCCCCCAAAGAGTTACTTCGAAATATCCATTTCCAATTCGGAGATGGAAACGCTTTTTTCATCCATGGCGAAGGAGTCGTCGACTTTACCCCAGTCCCCCTTGACGCCGCGGCCTTCCAGGCTGCCATATTCTTCAAGCTCGCGCTGGCACTCGATGCACATCGTCGAAAAGGGGAGAGCGTTGAGGCGCGCGACGGGGATCTTTTTGCTGCATCCCTCGCAGGTCCCATAGGAGCCCTGTTTCAACTTGCGAATGGCCTGATCGATTTGCGCCAGTTCGCGCGATTCGAGTTGGGCCAATTGCGAATTGACTTCGTCGCTGCCGGTGTCGAACGCCATATCGGCGGCGTCACCCAGCGATTCGCCAGCTCGCGAATGCGTTTCGAGAAACTGATCCCGATTGAATCGCTCGCGAAGTTCGTCGCGGCGAGCCACCAGGGTTTTGTGGAGGCGGAGTAAGGCTTCATTGCGGGCCATGACTCACCACCTTTCTTCTGCAAAAGAGAGGAATGAACGGAGAAAAAACAACGTCGGATCCAGTAAGCAAGTCAAATGCCATTCGCCCGGCAAATGGGCATGAACTCTTTAAACAATCCACAACTACTATTCTTTTATCGACTTATGCCGCGTCGCCCAGGTCTGCTGAGAAACCTCACGGCAGGCCCGGAAGTCGATTTTGCAAAATCCACCGATCCTTCAGGCAAAATCGAACGCATTTCTGACAATCGCTTACGATGCCCTGCATAACCGCTCACCGAGAGGTTTCGCGTCGCCCAAATATACCTCGAAAATCAACTCCATTCGAAAGATTCGCGCCGAACATCTCGCCCGAAGCCCCTGCTTAACCTGAAAAGCCGGCGCCATCTGCATTTTAGGCAATCTCTCGTTTGGCGTTGACCCTGCGGCTCGAAAAACCGTACATGAGATGGGCCGGGACCAGGCGCGGTCCCTTTCACAAATAGGTACGGTTTCATGCGGTTTGGGGCGGTGATCTTAGTTTTGATGATGGGCGCGAGCGCGGCTCCCGTGCGCGCCGTCGAGCCCCCCGCCTGGCTGCCCCGCTACGATCTCGATATCCGAATCGATACCGCCAAATGCCTGGCCGTCGTCAAACAACGCGTCACGTTCATCAACCGCCATCAACGACCCGCGAGCGAACTCGTCTTCAACGCTCACGGCCGTTACACCATCCCCGACGATCAAATCGGCTTCATGGCCAAGATGGCCGAGATGCTCCGCATCGCGCCGAAGGAAGGGTTCTATTTCGACGGCCCCCCGCTCGTGGTTCAAGAGATCGGCGTCGTCGAAGGCGAAACGATCATTCAGCCCGCGGCTCACGGCGGGAAAGCGAAACGCCGCACCTGCGATTACCGCTATGGCGACAAGAATCCTTGCACCATCGTCGTGCCCCTCGAACGGCCCGTCGGCGCGGGCGAAAGCGTGACCGTCGAGATCGATTTCGAGTTTCGCATCCCCAAGAAGATGGGCCGCTGGAGTTCTTGGGAAGAGATCACGGCCCTGGCGCAATGGTTGCCGACGCTCGCCGTCTACGATCATGAAGGTTGGCATCCGCAGCCGTTCATTCCCTGGCACCAACCGTTCTACAACGAAGCGGGACGATACACCGCACGCATCACGCTGCCTCCCGAACAAAAACTCGCCTGCCCAATGCCCATCCGGGCCCAGACCGTGCTCGAAGGCGAGAACCGCATTCAGTACGAACTTGAACCGGCCGTGCTCCGCGATTTCTCGCTGACGTGTTCGGCCCGCTATCAACTCACCGAATGCATGGCAGGCAAGGTGAAGGTGCGCTGCTTGCATCTGCCCGAGCACGCTCATTACGGCAAGATCTTCACCGAGACGGCGTGTCAGGCGATTCCGATTTACGAGCGCTGGTTTGGGCCTTATCCGTATGCCCAGTTCACGATCGCCGAGGCGTGCTTCGGGTGGAACGGCAACGAATGCTCCGCCATGGTGCTCATCGACGAACGCCAGTTCAACATGCCGCACATCGCCCGCGGCTATCCGGTCTACCTGCTCCAACACGAACTCTGCCATCAATGGTTCTACAACATCATCGGCACGAACGGGTATTCCGAGACGTTCATGGACGAAGGCCTGGCCGTGCATTTCAGCCATAAGCTCGCCGACCTGACGATCGGCAAGAACAACCCCATCATCGAATATCCGACCGGCCTGGGCTGGCTGCCGAACATCCATCGCGAGGATCTCCGCTTCTCCGGCATGATCGCCTCCCGCGCGCGCGGCGAACTTCATCCCACCGTGCAGCCGATCGAAAAATTCGACCATCTCGCCGCCCTATTGGCTTACACGTACGACCGCGGCGGCAAGATCTTCGGGCAAATCGAAGCCCGGCTCGGCGAAGAGGCGATGCTCGATTTCATGCGCGGCATCTATCGCAAATACGCCTTCCAGATCTTCCGCGTCCACGATTTGCAACAAGAGCTCGAAGCCTACACCGGCCGTTCGTGGCACGAGTTCTTTCAGCACTGGGTGCTCACTCCCGGCACGTGCGATTGGAAAATCGACCGCGTCGAGATCAATGGCAAGTCCGGGCCGCTTGTGAAATACAAACGGCAGGCGGGGCCGGTGCAGGTGACCGTCAACCTGCTCGAACAAGAAGGCTTCCCCGAACCGACCGTGCTCGGCATTCAGCTCACCGACGAAGCGGACTGCTTCAACATCCGCATTCCGATCGATCCCACCGTTCCGGTCACGGAATATCCCGAATGCAACGCCCGCATCGAGAGCAAACGCATCGAGGGACACAAGGGCAAGGCGAAGTACGACGTCCGCGTCGTGTTCACCGCGCCGGTGCAGCCGAAGCAGATCGTCGTCGACCCGGATCGCGTGCTCATCGATTCACGGCCCGAGAACAACGCCTGGGCGCCGCACATCAAATGGCGGCCGACGCCGCTGTACACGATCCTCGATGAAGTCGACGTCACGAACTCCTACGACAAATGGTCGGTCATCTTCGGCCCCTGGATCGGCACGTCGACGACCACCGATCCGTGGTATTCGCGGTCGCCTCTTTTCGGCGCCAAAATCGGCGTGATGCGCATTCAAGAACTGACCGCGGGAGCGTTCGTCGGCTATCGCACGAACGACCGCAACATCGTCGCCGGCGTGGAGGCGCTGTGGAGCCACGTCTGTTTGCCGCAGGTGTACCTGGGCTTCAACGTCGAGCGCGCCTTGACGACGATCGACGACAGCCCGAACGCCAGCCGGGCCGCGGCCTTCGCCCGCTATGTGCTCACGGGGGGCAGT